>JANNJX010000335.1:0-2106 GCA_031396005.1 Burkholderiales bacterium | reverse complement strand
GGGGCGCCTGGGCTGGACCACCTGGCTGGGTCCGCCAAAAAACGGCAAGCCCGCGGCCGACACGCTGGTGCCCAAACCCGCTCGGGCCTGAGACATATCAACGAGGGAAAACCATGGCAGAAATCAATCGCGTCACGCTGTTCGGCAAGCTCAACCAGCCCACCTACAAGGTCGTCGAGGGTGCGACGGTGTTCTGCAAGTTGCGCGGTAACCCTTATGTCGAGCTGGAACATCTGCTGGCGCAACTGCTGCAAAGCGCTGATAGCGACTGGCACCGCGTCATCAAGCACTACCAGCTCGACATGTCGGCGCTGGCCAAAGACCTGACGGCCGCGCTCGACCGACTGCCGCGCGGCGCGAGCAGCATCTCCGGCATCGCCGAAAACATCGCCGATGCGATCGAACGCGGTTGGGTCTACGGCACGCTGCTCTACGGCGACAGCGTGGTGCGCAGCGGCTACTTGTTGGTGGGCATGCTGAAGACGAATAACCTGCGCAATGCGCTGGTCGCGATCAGCCGCCAGTTCGAGAAGTTGAAGGTCGAGGGTCTGTCCGACGGCCTGGCCAAGATCGTCGCCGGCTCGCCCGAAGACGGGCAGGGGGCGAGCGACGGCTCAAGCGGCGCCGCCGGCGGGGCCGCCCCTGGCGAAGCCAGTGGCGCAAACGCGCCGGCTGCGATGGGCAAGCAGGAGGCGCTGAAGAAGTTCACCGTCGACCTGACCGAGCAGGCGCGCAGCGGCAAGATGGACCCGATCGTCGGCCGCGACGATGAGATCCGCCAAGTGGTCGACATCCTGATGCGGCGGCGGCAGAACAACCCGATCCTGGTCGGCGAGGCCGGTGTCGGCAAGACGGCGGTGGTCGAAGGCTTTGCGCAGCGCATCGCGCGCGGCGATGTGCCACCGAGCCTGAAGGATGTGGAGCTGCGCTCGCTCGACGTCGGCCTGCTACAGGCCGGCGCCAGCATGAAGGGCGAGTTCGAGCAGCGACTGCGCTCCGTGATCGAGGAGGTGCAGGGCAGCGCCAAGCCGATCATCCTTTTCATCGATGAGACGCACACGCTAGTCGGCGCCGGCGGCGCCGCCGGCACCGGCGACGCGGCCAACCTGCTCAAGCCGGCGCTGGCGCGTGGCACGCTGCGCACGGTCGGCGCGACGACGTTCGCCGAGTACAAGAAGCACATCGAGAAGGACCCGGCGCTGACTCGGCGCTTCCAGACCGTGCAGGTCGACGAGCCCGACGAGCCGAAGGCGATCCTGATGATGCGCGGTGTGGCCAGCACCATGGAAAAGCACCACCAGGTGCAGATCCTCGACGAAGCGCTCGAAGCCGCGGTCAGGCTGAGCCACCGCTACATCCCGGCGCGCCAGTTGCCCGACAAGAGCGTCAGCCTGCTCGACACCGCGTGTGCGCGCGTCGCGGTCAGCCTGCACGCGACGCCGGCGGAGGTGGACGACTGCCGCAAGCGCATCGAGGCCCTGGAGACCGAACTCGGCATCATCGCGCGCGAGAAGGCGGTCGGCATCGACATCGGCAAGCGCGAAAGCGAGGCGAGCGAGTTGCTGGCCGCGGAGCGCACGCGCCTGGCCGCGCTCGATGTGCGATGGGCCGAAGAGAAGGCGCTGGTCGATCAACTGCTCGACCTGCGCGGCAAGCTGCGCGCCGGCATCCGCCCGGTGGAAGGCACCGGCAGCAAGCTCGAAGCCGACGCTGCCGCAGCGGGCAATGCGGAAGGCATGACCGACGGCGACCGCGAGGCCGAGCGCAAGGCGCAACTCGCGCAGTTGCAGGAAGTGCAGGCCAAGCTCACCGCGCTGCAAGGCGAAACGCCGCTGATCCTGCCGACGGTGGACTACCAGGCCGTGGCCGCGGTGGTCGGCGACTGGACCGGCATCCCGGTGGGCCGCATGGCGCGCAACGAGATCGAGACCATCCTCAAGGTGGCCGACAGCCTGGCGCAGCGCGTCATCGGGCAGGACCACGCGATGCAGATGATCGCCAAGCGCATCCAAACCTCACGCGCCGGCCTCGACAACCCGAGCAAGCCGATCGGTGTCTTCATGCTCGCCGGCACCAGCGGCGTGGGCAAGACCGAGACGGCATTGG
>JANNJX010000322.1:0-3568 GCA_031396005.1 Burkholderiales bacterium | reverse complement strand
CTCGACGCCAGCAAGCGCCACTGCATCGTGCTCGCCTTCGTCGAGGGCTACACGCAAGACCAGATCGCGCGCCGCCTGGCCACGCCGGTGGGCACCGTCAAGTCGTGGATCCGGCGCGGCCTGCTGTCGTTGAAGGAGTGCCTGTCGTGAAGATCGACACCGCCGACGACCGCAGCGTTGCCGCCGGCGAGTACGTGCTCGGCACCTTGAGCGACGCCGAACGGCGCGAGCTCGAGCAGGCGCTGGCGCACGACGCCGCACTGCAAGCCGAGGTCTATGCCTGGCAGGACCGCTTGCTGCCGCTGGCCGCGCGCGTGCCAGCCGAAGCGTCAGCGGAGCCGGCCGAGTGGCGACAACTCGAATCGCGCCTCGGCCCGCAGGGCGCGGTGGCCAAAGCGACGCCGGCCGTCGATGCCGACGCCGCAGGCAACGACCCGCTGTGGCGCCGCCTGCGCCGCTGGCAGATCACCGGCGTGGCCGCTATCGCGGCGTCGATGGTGCTGGCCACGCTGCTCGTGCTGCGCGGTCCTGCCGTCGCGGAAGAACGCTACCTGGCGCTGCTGCAAGCGCCGGCCGACAACTCGACCGGCTGGCTGGTCGAGATCACCGCCGGCAAGCAGGTCCGCCTGGTCCCCGTGGCTGCGACGCCGCCGGTGCCACCGGGCCGGGCGCTGCAGTTCTGGACCAAGCCCGAAGGCGCAGCCGGCCCGACCTCGCTCGGCCTCGTCGAGCCGGGGCGCGTGACCACGTTGCCGGTGTCGGCGCTGCCCGCGCTCGGCACGCAGCAGTTGTTCGAGCTGACGTTGGAGCCCGCCACCGGCTCGCCCATCGGCCGGCCGACAGGGCCGATCTTGTACGTGGGGCGCACGCTTCGGTTGTGATCTTCTTCAGGCCGACCCGCATCGCGCCGACGGCCTGCACTTTCGCGCGCCGCCGGCACGCAAGCTCGGTGCCACACTCGGCGCGGTGAGCGACGCAGCGATTCCACCCGCCCGGCCTTGGCGCTGGATCCCGACGCTGTACTTCGCGCAGGCATTGCCCAACGCCGCGGTGGCCACGCTGTCGGTGGTGATGTACAAGAACCTCGACCTGGCCAACACCGAGATCGCGCTCTACACGAGTTGGCTCTACCTGCCGTGGGTGATCAAGCCGCTGTGGTCGCCGCTGGTCGATCTGTTGGGCAGCAAGCGCGGATGGACGGTGGCGCTTCAGTTCGTCACCGGCGTGGCCTTCGCGCTGGTGGCGCTGACGCTGCCGATGCCCAACTTCCTGCAACTGACGCTGGCGATGTTCTGGCTGCTCGCCTTCGCCTCGGCCACGCACGACATCGCCGCCGATGGTTTTTACATGCTGGCCCTGGCCGAGAAGCAGCAGGCCGCGTTCGTCGGCGTGCGCAGCACGTTCTTCCGCCTGGCGATGCTCGCCGGGCAAGGCGCGCTGGTGGTGCTCGCGGGCACGCTGTTCGAAGCGCACGGCGACCATGTCGCGGCGTGGCAGGCGGTGTTTGCGCTGCTCGCCGGCGTGTTCGTCGTTGCCGGTATCTGGCACGCTGTCGTGCTGCCGCGGCCGGCAAGCGATCACGCAGCGCCGCGCAGCAGGAGCGCCGTCGCCGAGTTCTTTACCGTCTTCACCGCGTTCTTCAGCAAACGCGAGATCGTCACGCTGCTCGCCTTCCTGCTGCTCTACCGGCTGGCCGAAGCGCAGTTGTTGAAACTCGCCGCGCCGTTTCTGCTCGACGCGCGCGAGTCGGGCGGCTTGGCGCTCAGCACCACGCAGCTCGGCGTCGTCTACGGCACGGCGGGCGTGGCCGCGCTGACGGCAGGCGGCATCCTCGGCGGCCTGTACATCTCGCACGTCGGCTTGAAGCGCGCGCTGTGGCCGCTGCTGCTGGCGATGCACGTGCCCAACGTCGCCTACGTGGCGCTGGCGTGGTGGCAACCGCAACACTTGTGGCTCATCGGCGGCGCCGTTGTCGTCGAGCAGTTCGGCTACGGTTTCGGCTTCACCGCCTACATGGTTTACATGCTGATGGTGGCGAGCCAGGACAGCGAGCATCGCAGCGCGCACTACGCGATCTGCACCGGCTTCATGGCGCTGGGGATGATGCTGCCGGGCATGGCGGCCGGTTGGCTGCAAGCGCAAATGGGCTACACGATGTTCTTCGTTTGGGTCTGCGTGGCCACGCTGCCGTCGTTCGCCGCTGCCGCGCTGCTGAAGATCGATCCCGCGTTTGGCCAACGACAATGATGCGGATGTTGACAGCGCATCACTTCGCCGGCTTCGCCGCCGGCCCCCGGCTCATCGTGCTCGGTGCGGTGCATGGCAATGAAACTGCGGGCACGCGCGGCATTCAACGCGTGCTCGGCGAGCTCGACGGCGGACGCTGGCGCGTCGAGCGCGGCAGCCTGACGCTCGTTCCGGTGACCAACCCGCTGGCCTATGCCAAGGGCACGCGCAGCGGCGAGCGCAATCTGAACCGCCGCCTGCTGCCCACCGACGCGCCGCGGTCAACGCCGGGCCGCTCCCAAGTTGACCGACCCCCCTCGGGGGGCGGCGTCCGTACGCGGACGCCAGGGGGCCCCATGCAGTATGAAGACCACATCGCCAACACGCTCTGCCCTTGGCTGGCCGCGCACGATGTGCTGCTCGACCTGCACTCGTTTCGCAGCCCCGGCCAGCCGTTCGTCATGCGCGGGCCGGCCGACAACCGCGGCGCACTCGAGCCGTTCGCGCACGCCGTGGCCGAAGGGCGTCTGGCCGAACACATCGGCCCGGCGCGCATCGTCGATGGCTGGATGAGCGCCTATGCGCAAGGCGCGGCGCGGCGGCGCGCGCGCGGCCTGCCCGACGCCGATCCGAGTTACGGCATCGGCACGACGGAGTACATGCGCGCGCAGGGCGGCTACGGCGTCACGCTCGAATGCGGCCAGCATGACGATGCGGCCGCGCCCGAAGTGGCCTGGCGCGCGATCCGTCAGGCGGTGGCGCTGCTCGGTCTGGCCGACCTGCCGCTGGCGCCGCCGGCGGCGCCGCTGCAACGTTTGAGTTTGGTCACAGTCGTCGATCGTGAACATGACGACGACCGTTTCGCCAAAACGTGGACCAGCTTCGATGCGCTGCGTGCCGGTGATGTGATCGCCACACGCCGTGACGGCACGCCGCTGCGCGCCGAGCGCGATGGCCACATCGTCTTCCCCGATCCGAACGCGCAGCCGGGTCACGAGTGGTTCTATCTGGCGGTCAAGGCGTGAACACGCTCGAAGGTTTCATCGTCACGCCGCAAGCGCTGCTGCGCGGACGGATCGTCATCGACGGTGAGCGCATCTCTGGCGTCGACGGCACGCCGGTGACGGACGACGCCTGGCGCGACGGCAGCGCGCCCGTCCTGCTGCCCGGCTTCATCGACCTGCACGTGCACGGCGGCGGCGGCGCCGACACGATGCAGGCCGCGAGCGGGACGCAGGCCATCGACACCATCGCCCGCACCCATGCGCAACACGGCACGACGGCCCTGCTGGCAACGACGATGACGGCGCCGCAGGCCGAGATCGAAGCCGCGCTGCGCGCC
>JANNJX010000136.1:0-1649 GCA_031396005.1 Burkholderiales bacterium | reverse complement strand
GCGGCGCTCGATCATCGTGAACAGCAGGTCGGCGTAGGTGTCGCCCTGCGGCGCGTGCAGCACGTAGTGCACGCCCTTCATCGCGGTGGCGATGCGCATCGCACCGACATGCGTCGGGCCTTCGTAGGTCCAGAGGGTGAGTTGCATCAGGCGACGAGCCTCGAGCGCCGATCGAGCGGCCGCGTGAATAAACCGGCGAGGTCCGGCGCCTGCTCGAAGCCCTGCACCGGCGTGAAGACGAGTTCGATCGACCACTTGGTCGTCATGCCTTCGGCTTCGAGCGGGTTCGCAAGGCCGAGTCCGCAGACGACGATGTCGGGCTTGGCAGCGCGGCAGCGATCCAACTGACGCTCGACATCCTGGCCCTCACTCAACTGCGTGCCGGCCGGCAGCAGCGCCAGCTCGCGGTCGAGCAGCTTGGCGTGCAGGTACGGGCTGCCGACTTCGACCAACACCATGCCGAGTTCGCGCGACAGGAAACGCGCCAACGGCACTTCGAGCTGCGAGTCGGGGAAGAAGAAGATGCGCTTGCCTTGCAGTTCGAGGCGTTGCCGCGCCAGCGCACGCGCTGCGCGTTCGCGCTTCGGGCCGACGACGTTGGCAAACTTCGTCGGCTCGGCTTGTTGACGGCCCCAGGCATTCCACGCCGCGCGCAGCCACTCGGTGGTGCCTTCAGCGCCGAGCGGGAAGGGTGCTGACAGGCGCTCGGCGCCGCGCGCTTCGAGCGCGCGCAGCGTGTCGGCGAGGAAGGGCTGCGCGATCAGCAGCTTGGTGTTGCGGCCGACGGGCGGCAGGTCGCGCGACTGGCGCGGCGGCAGGAAGTGCACCGGGCCGATGCCGAGCTCGTCGAACAGGCGGCGGAACTGGTCTTCGACCACATCGGCCAGCGCGCCGACGACGAGCAGGTTGCGCTCGTCGGTCCCCGGCAACTGCGGCACGAGTGAAGCAAGACAAGCATCTTCACCCTGCGTGAACGTGGTCTCGATGCCGCTGCCGGAGTAATTGAGGATGCGCACGTTAGGCGAAAACGTCTGCGACAGCCGCGCCGCGGCGCGCGACAGGTCGAGCTTGATGACCTCCGACGGGCAGGAGCCGACGAGGAACAGCATCTTGATGTCGGGCCGGCGTGCCAGCAGTTGCGTCACCACCCGGTCGAGTTCGGTGTTGGCGTCGGCCAGGCCAGCAAGGTCACGCTCGTCGATGATCGCGGTGGCGAATCGCGGCTCGGCAAAGATCATCACGCCGGCGGCCGATTGAATCAAGTGGGCGCAGGTGCGCGAACCGACGACGAGGAAAAACGCGTCCTGGATCTTGCGGTGCAGCCAGACGATGCCCGTGAGGCCACAGAACACCTCGCGCTGGCCGCGTTGCTTGATCACCGGCGGTGCCGTGCAGCCGTCTGCGCGTTCGGCGACGAGCGGAATCACCGGGCTCATGCCGTCACCCCACCCAACCGCGCCGCGCGCAGCTTCAACAAGAACTGCGCCGCGTTGATGACGTAGCTCGCATAAGCCGCCAGCGCCAGCAGCATCTGCGAGCGCGCATCGAGCCAGCCGGTGAACATGGCGATCAAACAAGCGGTGTGCAGCGCCAGCACCAGCATGCTCACCATGTCTTCCCAGAAGAATGCGGGCGCGAACAGCCACTTG
>JANNJX010000303.1:0-5825 GCA_031396005.1 Burkholderiales bacterium | reverse complement strand
TCGATCCAGATCCTCGAAGGCCTGGAGGCGGTGCGCAAGCGCCCGGGCATGTATATCGGCGACACGAGCGACGGCACGGGCCTGCACCACCTCGTCTTCGAAGTGGTAGACAACTCAATCGACGAATCGCTGGCCGGGCATTGCGACGACATCATCGTCACGATCCACAGCGACAACAGCATCAGCGTCATCGACAACGGCCGCGGCATCCCGACCGGCGTCAAGCTGGACGACAAGCATGAGCCGAAGCGCAGTGCCGCCGAGATTGCGCTGACCGAGCTGCACGCCGGCGGCAAGTTCAACCAGAACAGCTACAAAGTTTCAGGCGGCCTGCACGGTGTCGGCGTGTCTTGCGTCAACGCGCTGTCGAAGCAGCTACGCCTGACAGTGCGCCGCGACCACAAGGTGCACCTGCTCGAATTCAAGAAGGGCATCCCGCAGGACCGTTTGCTCGAGATGCGCGACGGTTTCGAGATCAGCCCGATGAAGGTCATCGGCGAGACCGACAAGCGCGGCACCGAGGTGCACTTCCTGCCCGACGACGAGATTTTCCAGAACATCGACTTCCACTACGACGTGGTGGCGAAACGCCTGCGCGAGCTTTCGTTCTTGAACAACGGCGTCAAGATTCGCCTCGTCGATGAGCGCAACGCCAAGGAAGACAACTTTGCCTATGTCGGCGGCGTGCGCGGTTTTGTCGAGTTTATCAACCAGGGCAAGAAGGTCTTGCACCCGAACATCTTCCACGCCATCGGCGAGAAGATGAGCGAGCAGAACACGCCGGTCGGCGTCGAAGTGTCGATGCAGTGGAACGACAGCTACAGCGAGAACGTGCTCTGCTTCACCAACAACATCCCGCAGCGCGACGGCGGCACGCACCTCACGGGCCTGCGCGCGGCGATGACACGTGTCATTAACAAGTACATCGAAGAGCACGAGTTCGCGAAGAAGGCCAAGGTCGAGGTCACCGGCGACGACATGCGCGAAGGCTTGGCCTGTGTGATCAGCGTCAAGGTGCCCGAGCCCAAGTTCAGCTCGCAGACGAAGGACAAGCTGGTCTCGTCCGAAGTGCGCGGCCCGGTCGAAGAGATCGTCGCTGCCAAGTTGACCGAGTGGCTGCAGGAAAACCCGAACGACGCCAAGATCGTCTGCGGCAAGATCGTCGATGCCGCACGCGCCCGCGAGGCTGCGCGCAAGGCGCGTGAAGCCACGCGCAAGACCGTGCTCGGCAGCATGGGCTTGCCCGGCAAGCTAGCCGACTGCCAGGAAAAAGACCCGGCGCTGTGCGAGATCTACATCGTCGAGGGCGATTCGGCTGGCGGCTCCGCGAAGCAGGGCCGCGACCGCAAGTTCCAGGCGATCCTGCCGCTGCGCGGCAAGATCCTGAACGTCGAGAAAGCGCGCTACGAAAAGCTGCTCACGTCCAACGAGATCGTCACACTGATCACGGCGTTGGGCACCAGCATAGGCAAGGACGACTTCAACCCGGACAAGCTGCGCTACCACCGCATCATCGTCATGACCGACGCCGACGTGGACGGCGCTCACATCCGCACGCTGCTGCTGACCTTCTTTTACCGCCAGATGCTGGAGCTGGTGGAGCGCGGCCACATTTACATCGCACAGCCACCGCTGTACAAGGTCAAGCACGGCAAGCACGAGCAGTACCTGAAGGACGGCAGCGAACTCGACGCTTACCTGATGAAGGTCGCGCTCGATGGTGCGCAGGTGCTGCCTGGAGACGGCAAACCGCCCATCACCGGCAGTGCCTTGGAAGAATTGGCGCGGCAGTACGTCGTTGCGCAAAACGTCATCGAACGCCTCTCGGCATGGATGGACGTCGAAGGCCTGAAGGCGATGGCCGACGGCCTGGTGCTCGACCTCGACAACGCCGCCGCCGCGGAGGCGAGCGCGGCCGCGATGCAGGCCGCGTTGCACGACGCCGAAGTGGCGGCCGAGTACGACGCGCGCACCGACAAGCACCTGCTGCGCATCAGCCGCCGCCACCACGGCAACGTCAAGTCGAGTGCCGTCACGGCCGACTTCGTGCACGGCGCCGACTACGCCGCGTTGTCATCGGCCGGACTGACCTTCAAAGGCCTGCTCGGCGCCGACGCCATCGTGCGCCGCGGCGAAGGCGAGCGCGCCAAGGAGACGCCCACCACCGACTTCCGCGCCGCGATGGCTTGGCTGATGACGCAAGCCGAAGGGGCAGTCAGCCGCCAGCGCTACAAGGGCCTGGGCGAAATGAACCCCATCCAGTTGTGGGAAACGACGATGGACCCGGCCGTGCGCCGGTTGCTCAAAGTGCAGATCGACGACGCCATCGAAGCCGACCGTGTGTTCACGATGCTGATGGGCGACGAGGTCGAGCCGCGGCGCGAGTTCATCGAAAGCAATGCGTTGAGAGCGGCGAATATCGATGCGTAGCGCTTGAGGCGAGGTGTCGGTATGCCGACGCGGTCAGTAGTACCGCGTGTAGTCTGCCTGAAGGCTGGATAGCTCTGCCAGCTGGTCAATCACAGCCTTGCCGTCCGCAAGCAACGGGCTGTGCGCTCAGACTCATCCCATCCATTGCCACTGTGCTTTCCACCGTGGAACAGATTGTTCCGCACAGTCTTAACGAGGCGAACGACCTTCGCGAGTTCGGATGTGCAATCTGCTAGCCCGACAGGACGCCAAGAGAGTTCATCGTTGTTGAGAACGATCTGTCTGGATGGTGCACTCTTGATCAAAGACAACGCTTCAGCAGACGGCGTGTAGCTCTCGCTCCATCTGCTAACGAATTCATCCCAGCCGGGCTTGGCGGAAGCATTGGGCAGATGCGGCTTGAGGAACCCGTTCTCTTTCAGGGCGAATTCAAACCGAGAGAACCAAAAGAAAAAGTCAAACGCTAGCTGCGAAAGATCTATGGTGACGTCTTCTCTTCGCACCGAATTACCTTTGAGCGCACGTGCGCACAAGCTCAAGATTGTCCTTGCCCTCGCTGTTTAGCATCGCCTCAACGAACGAGGAGCACTCTTGCAGCGAGATGGCTTCAATGTCAAACACGAAGGCGTAAGTCTTGTTCCTCACGGTCGCTCGGGCCGGGAGCGAGCTGGAGGCAGAGGTATCGACGCAAGACCAGTACGCCAGAAGGTCGTTCGCTCCCTGTTTGGTGCGCATTGTCGCGAGCATTCCGACGCAGCCGTCTGAGTTCGGTAGTGCAACTTGAAAAGCGGGCACGCCGGTTACCGGATGCCTGAATTGCAGGTACTTTCTAGCGGAGCTCGCTGGAGTCGATCTTCCGTCTGGCGTAGCGCAGCCGAAGATCGTCGCGGAAAGTGAGGCGATAGTCAGTACTACGGCGACTCGCATGCGTCCTCCAAGCTATTCAATTTCGAACCGATGGTATCCGTTGCAATGGTGCGCATCGCACCCGCGCGTGACGCTCACGCCACCCGATCGACCCGCATCGCCAGCAGCACCGAAGTCGTCGTGCGCAGCACGCCGTCGATGTCGCCGATCTCGTCGAGCAACGCATCGAGGCGCTGCGTGTTCGAGGCGCGGAGCACGGCGAGGTAGTCGAACTCGCCGCTGACCGCGGCGAGTTGGCGCAACTCGGGCAGCAACGACAGGCGCTCGATGACAGCACGCGCGGCTTTCGGGCTGACGGCCAGGTTGACGAAGGCCTGCACGCCTTGTTCGCCTTCGGTGGCGGCCAAGCGCACGGTGTAGCCGACGATCGCGCCGCCGGATTCGAGTCTCGCGAGGCGCGCAACCACCGTCGTGCGGGCGACGCCGAGCCGGCGCGCGAGCTCGGCCGTCGAGGCGCGGGCGTTGGCTTGCAGGCGGGAGATCAGGCGGCGGTCGAGGTCGTCGAGGGACAGAGGCATGGGTCACGCCGCGCGACAGTTCGGCGGCAGAAGCTGACGAAACGGCGAGATTGTGATTGTCTTCGGCGAAGCGCGCCTTTCTTTCGTTTGCCACTCTGCCTACAGTGCGGCGATCCAAGGAGAAACGCCATGAAGATCGCCCTGCTCGGCGCCGGCCACATCGGCCAGACCATCGCCCGCCTGCTGCACGCCAGCGGCGACTACCAGGTCAGCGTACTCGACAAGAATCCGCAGTACCTCAAGGTGTTGGAGCGTGAAGGCATCACCACCGTGCTCGTGGACAGCGACGACCGCGCCGCGCTGGCGGCGCAACTGCGCGGCAAGGACACCGTGGTCAATGCGCTGCCGTACCACCTGGCGATTACCGCGGCGCGGCTCGCGCTGGAGGCTGGCTGCCACTACTTCGACTTGACCGAAGACGTGACGGCGACGAAGGCGATCAAGCAGATGGCGTCGAGCGCCAAGACCGCATTCATGCCGCAGTGCGGCCTCGCGCCGGGCTTCATCGGCATCGTTGCGCACCATTTGGCCAGCGGCTTCGACAGCGTGCAGGACGTGCAGATGCGCGTCGGTGCGCTGCCGGCGTTCCCGACCAATGCGCTGAAGTACAACCTGACGTGGAGCGTCGATGGCCTGATCAACGAGTACTGCCATCCGTGCGAAGCGATCCACGGCGGCGAGTCGATCAGTGCCTTGCCGCTCGAAGGGCTGGAACACTTTTCGCTCGACGGTGTCGAGTACGAGGCCTTCAACACTTCGGGCGGCCTGGGCACGCTGTGCGAAACCTGGGCCGGCCAGGTGCGCAACCTGGACTACAAGACGGTGCGCTACCCCGGCCACCGCGACCTGATGCAGTTCCTGCTCGGCGACCTTGGCCTCGCGGCCGATCAGGAGAACCTGAAAGCGATCATGAGAAAGAGCATGCCGGCGACGATGCAGGATGTGGTCCTCGTCTTCGTCACCGTCAGCGGCATGAAGAACGGCGTGCTGCTGCAAGAGGTGTTCGCGCGCAAGATCTTTGCCGATCGCGAGGCCAAGGCGCCGCTGTCTGCGATTCAAATCACGACGGCGGCCGGCATCTGCGCGGCGGTCGATCTGTTCCGCGAGGGCAAGTTGCCCAAGCGTGGTTTCATCCGCCAGGAAGAGGTGGCTCTGCCGGACTTTCTGGCGAATCGCTTCGGCAAGGCGTACCAGCAGTCGCGGCAAGTCGAGTCCATTGCTTGAGGAGTGACGACGATGAAAACCTCGACCGAACAAGTTCACACATTGCTGCAGCGCCTGGGCGTGGCGGAGTCGCTCTACACCGAAGGCACGCTCGCTGCGCGCTCGCCGGTCGACGGCGCAGAGACGGGCCGCGTCGTCGAAGCCAGCGCTGCCGACATGCAAGCCGCGATCGGCCGCGCGCAGAGCGCGTTCCTCACGTGGCGCAACGTGCCCGCGCCCAAGCGTGGTGAACTCGTGCGCCGCTTCGGCGAAGTGTTGCGGGCGCACAAGAGCGATCTGTCCACGCTCGTCAGCTTGGAGGCCGGCAAGATCGCCAGCGAAGGCGCCGGCGAGGTGCAGGAGATGATCGACATCTGCGATTTCGCCGTTGGCCTTTCGCGCCAGTTGCACGGCCTGACGATCGCCAGCGAGCGGCCGGGGCACCGCATGATGGAGCAGTGGCTGCCGCTGGGCGTCGTCGGCGTCATCAGCGCGTTCAACTTTCCGGTGGCGGTGTGGGCGTGGAACGCGGCGCTGGCGCTCGTGGCCGGCGACCCGGTGGTGTGGAAGCCGAGCGAGAAGACGCCGCTGACGGCGCTGGCGACTCAGGCGCTGTTCGACAAGGCGCTCGCGGCGTACCGCGCCGAGGGTCACACCGCGCCGGACGCGCTGAGTCAGGTCATGAACGGTGGCGCCGCTGCCGGAGAGGCGCTGGTCAGCGACACCCGCGTCGCCTTGATTTCGGCG
>JANNJX010000300.1:0-20616 GCA_031396005.1 Burkholderiales bacterium | reverse complement strand
CGCCGGCCTTGCGGTCGCCATCCCCGCGGTGCTGGCCTACAACCTATTCGGCAAATGGGTCGGCGCCGCAGAAGCCGAGCTCGAAGGCTTCGCGCACGACCTGCGCGAGATGCTGCTCGACGACAGGAAAGCCTGATGGCTTTCGGCCGCCTCGAACGCAACAGCGGCCCGGCGCCCATGAGCGACATCAACATGACGCCGCTGATCGACGTGATGCTGGTGCTGCTGGTGATCTTCATCATCACAGCGCCGCTGATGACGTCGAGCCTGAAGCTCGATCTGCCGAAGGCCGACGCCGCCACGCCGAGCGCCGCGCCGACCTTCATCGCCGTGTCGATCGACGGCAGCGGCAAGCTGTTCTTCGGCGACGAAGCGCTGACGCGCGAGCAGCTGATGCAGCGCGTGACTGCAGCGGCCAAGGGGAACCCGCAGCTCGAAGTGCAGTTGCGCGCCGACCAGAAAGTGCCTTACGGGCAAGTGGCGGATCTGATCGGCCTGGTGCAGAAGGCCGGTTTGACGCGCATCGGCTTCGTCACCGAGGCGCCGACAAAGTAACGGGCTCAATAGAATCCGGCGGATGAACGAGAAGTACGTCCCCGCCGAAGTCGAAGCCGCCGCGCAGGCTGCGTGGCAAGCGGCCGACGCCTGTCGCGTCACAGAAGACGCGACGAAGAAAAAGTTCTACGCCTGCTCGATGCTGCCGTACCCGAGCGGCAAGCTGCATATGGGCCATGTGCGCAACTACACCATCAACGACATGCTGACGCGCCACTTGCGCATGCAGGGCATGAACGTGCTGATGCCGATGGGCTGGGACGCGTTCGGGCTGCCGGCCGAGAACGCGGCGATGGACAACCATGTGCCGCCTGCGGCGTGGACGCGGCAGAACATCGCCGACATGAAGGCGCAGATGCAGCCGCTGGGCATGGCGATCGACTGGACGCGCGAAGTCGCCACCTGCGACCCGGGCTACTACAAGTGGAACCAGTGGTTCTTCCTGAAGATGCTCGAAAAAGGCATCGCCTACCGCAAGACGCAGATCGTCAACTGGGACCCGGTCGATCAGACCGTGCTCGCCAACGAGCAGGTCATCGACGGCCGCGGCTGGCGCTCCGATGCGCTGGTCGAAAAGCGCGAGATCCCCGGCTACTACTTCGCGATCACGAAGTACGCCGACGAATTGCTGGCCAACGTCGCCGACCCGCAATGCCCCGGCTACCTGCACGGCTGGCCCGAGCGCGTGCGCCTGATGCAGGAGCACTGGATCGGCAAGAGCGAAGGTTTGCGCTTTGCGTTCCCGCACGACATCCGGGATTCGACAGGCGCGCTGATCGGCGACGGTCGCATGTTTGTCTTCACGACGCGCGCCGACACCCTCATGGGCGTGACGTTCTGTGCCGTGGCGCCCGAGCATCCGCTGGCCGCGCACGCCGCAAAGAGCAACCCAACCCTGGCCGCGTTCATCGAAGCCTGCGTCAAGGGTGGCACCACCGAAGCCGAGTTGGCGACGAAAGAGAAGGAAGGCCTGTCGACCGGCCTCTCGGTCACGCACCCGATCACCGGCGAGGCCATCGACGTCTGGGTCGGCAACTACGTGCTGATGGGCTACGGCGACGGCGCGGTAATGGGCGTGCCGGCGCACGACGAGCGCGACTTCGCCTTCGCCCGCAAATACAAGCTGCGCATCAAGCCGGTGATCGACGTCGCCGGCCTGACTTACGCGACCGACACGTGGCAAGACTGGTACGCCGACAAGCAGCGTGGCCGCTGCATTCACTCCGGTGCGCTCGACGGCATGGATTACAAGGCCGCGGTCGCCAAGGTCGCCGCGCTGCTCGCGCCGAAGGGCCTCGGCGAAAAGAAAACCACCTGGCGCCTGCGCGACTGGGGCATCAGCCGCCAGCGCTACTGGGGCACGCCGATCCCGATCATCCATTGCCCGGCCTGCGGCGACGTGCCGGTGCCCGAGAAGGACCTGCCGGTCGTCCTGCCCGAAGGCCTGATCCCCGACGGCAGCGGCAACCCGCTGCGCAAGCACTCTGCTTTCCTGAACGTCGCCTGCCCAAGCTGCGGCGCGCCGTCGCAGCGCGAGACCGACACGATGGACACGTTCGTCGATTCGGCCTGGTACTACATGCGCTACGCCTGCCCGGACAGCGAGAGCGCGATGGTCGATGCACGCAACGACTACTGGATGCCGATGGACCAGTACATCGGCGGCATCGAGCACGCCGTGCTGCACCTGCTCTACGCGCGCTTCTGGACCAAGGCGATGCGCGACATTGGCCTCGTCAAGTTCGACGAGCCCTTCACCAAGCTGTTCACGCAGGGCATGCTGCTCAACGAGAGCTTCTACCGCGAAGACGCGGCCGGCAAGAAGCGCTGGTACTACCCGAGCGAAGTCGATGTCAAGCACGACGAGCGCGGCACGCCGATCGGCGCCACGGCCAAGGCTGACGGCCTGCCGCTGGTGTTGGGCGGCATCGAGAAGATGAGCAAGTCGAAGAACAACGTCGTCGAGCCGCGCGAGTTCATCGGCAAGTTCGGCGCCGACACGGCACGCCTGTTCACCATGTTCGCCGGCCCGCCGGACCAGAGCGCGGCGTGGTCCGACTCGGGCGCCGCCGGCTGCTGGCGCTACCTCAACCGCTTGTGGACGTTCGGCGCCCGGCACGCCGCCACGGTGCGCGCGGCGGGCAGCGACTGTGCGTCGATCACCGATGCCGCCAAGACCTTGCGCCGCGAAGTGCACGTGTTGCTCAAGCAGATCCTGCACGACTACGAGCGCCTGCAATTCAACACCGTGGCCTCCGGGGCGATGAAACTGCTCAACGCGATGGAGGAGTTCCGCAACGACGGCAAGCCAGCGTCGAACGCCGCGCTGCGTGAAGCCTTCTCCGTGCTGCTGCGGGTGCTCTACCCGGCCTGCCCGCACATCACGCACGGGCTGTGGCAGGCGCTCGGTTTCGCCGGCTCGCTGATCGACGCGCCGTGGCCGGCGGTCGATGAGGCCGCGCTGGTGCAAGACGAGATCGAACTCGTGCTCCAGGTCAACGGCAAGACGCGCGGCGCGATCCGCGTGGCGGCGGCGGCGGACAAGGCGACGATCGAAGCCGCGGCGAGCGCGGCGCCCGACGTCGCCCGGTTCGGCGACGGCAAGCCGGTGCGCAAAATCGTGATCGTGCCGGGGCGGCTGGTCAACGTCGTGGTCGGCTGAGGCAAACACCATGCGTACCGTCGGCCATCGAGTCGATCCACCGATAGAAGCCAGCGCCAGCGCTGACGCATTGCGACGCGGCTTGGTCATCGTCGACGCCGCCGCCACGTTCGGCTGGGCGCTCAGCACCGGGCAGCGCAAGGGCGTGTACCGCTTCAAAACCTTCGAGGCCATGGAAGAGCACCGCCTGGCGTGCTTGGCCGCCGCCATGGCAGCGCGAAACAAGGCCGCCGCGGGCTGACGATGGAACAGTCCAGCCGACCCGCCACCGCCGCCGACTTGAAACGCGTGGTCAGCGCGCGCTCAACGCCAGCGGCGCACGCTACCTGCTGATCGGCGCCTATGCGCTGTTCGCGCATGGCTACCAGCGCGCCACGACCGATATCGACTTCGTCGTCGAAGGCACGCAGGACAACGGCCTGCGTGTGCGACAGGCCTTGCTCGTGCTGGCCGACGGCTCGGCGAGCGAAATCGTTCCGGCGTGGTTCACCGAAGGCGAGAACATCCGCGTGGCCGATGAAATCACGGTCGATCTGCTGTTCTCTCCCTGCGCACAAACCTACGACATGCTCAAAAACTACGAGCAGACCGTCGATCTCGACGGCGTGCCCGTGCGCACCGTATCGCTCGAAGGCCTGCTGCTGACCAAGCAGTCGCAACGGCCGCAAGACATTCAGGACGCACTGATTCTGCGGCGTGCGATCGAGGCCCAGCGATGATCCGTGAACGACGCGCATGGCTGCTCGCCACCGCCGCGCTCGCCGGCTGCGGCTTCCAGTTGCGCCAGACGCCGCCGCTGCCGATCCGCTCGATCGCGCTCGTCGGCTTCGGCAAGGCCTCGCCGCTGGCCGTGGCCCTTAAGCAAGAGCTCGAGCGCGCCGGCGTGGCGCTGCGTGACAACCCGGCGCAGGCCGAGGCCGTGTTCGACGCGCTCGGCGATGCGCGCGAGAAGACCGTCGCCGCCTCCACCGCCGCCGGTCAGGTGCGCGAGGTGCAGTTGCGTGTGCGCCTGCGCTTTCGCGTCGCCACGCCGTCCGGTCAGTTGCTGCTGCCGGCGTCGGATCTCTTGCTGACGCGCGACATGAGCTACAACGAAACCGCGGCGCTGGCCAAGCAGCAGGAAGAGTCGCTGCTCTACCGCGCGATGGAAGACGACATCGTGGCGCAGGTGTTGCGGCGGCTGTCGTCGATCAAGTTGAGCTGATGCAACTCAGACCCGATCAACTGAGCGGTCATCTCGCCAAAGGCGTGAAGGCTCTCTACACGATCCACGGCGACGAGCCGCTGCTGGCGCAGGAGGCGGGCGACACGATTCGCGCCGCCGCGCGCGCTGCCGGCTACAACGAGCGCAAGGTCTTCACCGTCGGCAACGCGGCGCACTTCGACTGGGCCGGCTTCGTCGGTGCTTCACAAGCGATGAGCCTGTTCGCCGAGCGCCAGTTGATCGAGCTGCGCATCCCCAACGGCAAGCCGGGCAAGGACGGCTCGGAAGCGCTGCAACGCTACTGCGACGGCCTGAACGACGACGTGGTGACGCTGATCCACCTGCCCAAGCTCGACTGGCAGCAGATGAAGAGCGGCTGGTTCGGCGCGCTCGACGCCGCCGGCGCGATGATCAAGGTCGATGCCGTCGCGCGCAACGAGTTACCGGCGTGGATCGCGCGCCGCCTGACCGCGCAGGGCCAGCGCGTGGCCGACGGCGAAGAGGGCCAGCGCACGCTGACGTTCTTTGCCGACCGCGTCGAGGGCAATCTGCTGGCCGCGCACCAGGAGTTGCAGAAGCTGGCGTTGCTGCACCCGCAAGGCATCCTGAGTTACGAACAGATTGAAGCTGCGGTGCTCAACGTCGCCCGCTTCGACGTCTTCAAGCTCGGCGAAGCGGTGCTCGCCGGCCAGGTCCATCGCGCGCTGCGCATGTTGGAAGGCCTGCAAGCCGAAGGCGAGGCCGCGGTGCTGGTGCACTGGACGCTGGCCGAAGACATCCGCGGTTTGAAACGCATCAAGGATGCGATGGCCGACGGCAAGCCCTTGCCGATGGCGCTGAAGGAAGCGCGCGTTTGGGGCGTCAAGGAGCGCCTGTTCGAACGCGTGCTGCCCGCGCTGGCCGACCACCAGCTTGCGCACCTGGTGCAAGCGGCGAGCGTCTGCGACGGCGTCATCAAGGGCCTGAAGCACCCGGACTGGCCGCAGGATCCGTGGAGCGCGTTGAAGCGGCTGATGTTGCTGGTGATGCAGCAGGTAACGAGCGCGCCGGGCAGCCGCGCCGCAGCGGCCACGCCCAAACTGCAACTCGTGCTTCAGTAGCCGCGCGAGCGCTCGACGACGTGGGCCAGCGACGTGCGCGCAGCCAGCGCCGTCAAGTTCGCGGCCACGACCTGCGCAGCACTGCGCTCGTCTGTCAGCGCCGCCACATGCGGCAGCACCGTGACTCGCGGGTGGCGCCAGAACGGGTGGTCTACCGGCAGCGGCTCGGCGTGGAACACGTCGAGCACGGCGCGTTGCAGGTGGCCGCTGTGCAACGCGGCGAGCAGATCGGCTTCGATGACATGCGCACCGCGGGCGAGGTTGACCAGGCTGGCACCTTGCGGCAGCGCCGCGAGGAAGCGCGCATCGATCAGGCCGCGCGTTGCAGGCGTCAGCGGCAGCAGGTTGATCACGATCTCGGCAGCGGCGAGCAATGGCGCGAGGGGCGCGGCGTCGCGCGCACGCCAGGCGCCGACACGGTAGCCCTGGGCAGACAGCCGGGCGGCGACGGCGCTGCCCATCTGCCCCGCGCCGAGCACGAGCACGTCGATCTCGTCGGCACGACGCTGCGGCTGCGGCTGCCACAACGCGCTCGCCTGCTGCGCCGCGTAGTCGAAGAAGCGCCGGTGCAACCCGAGCACGGCCCAGTGCGCGGTCTCGGCCATCGCGGCGTTCATGGCGGGATCGACCATGCGCGCTAGCGGCACCCGCGGCGGCAGCGTTGGATCGGCCAGCAGCTTGTCGACGCCCGCCCACAGCGACTGGATCAGGCGCAGCTTCGGCAATCCGTCGAGCGCGCCGGGCTCGGGGTTCGCCACCACCGCTGCATCGATCGACGCGCGGTCGAACGGTGCGTCGTCGCGGTGCCACTCACACTGCGGTGCCGCCTCGCGCAAGGCCTGCCACCAGGCCTGCCGTTCGGCCGCATCGAAGCGGCCGCTGAGAAGAACGTTCAGCGCTGTGTCACGCCGTTCGCTGTCGAGACTCGGCATGGCTACGGCACACCCGCGAGCTGCAACACCCGCGCCAGCGCGGCGACGACAGTCTGCTCGCGCACCGCAGCGCGATCACCGATGAGTTGCAGCCGCTCGGCCTGCACGGCCGCGCCGCGCTGCGCCATCGCCAGCCAGACCAGGCCCACCGGCTTGTCGGCCGACCCGCCGCCGGGACCGGCGATGCCGGTGACGGCCACGGCAATGTCGGCCCCGCTGCGCAGCAACGCCCCCTCGGCCATCGCCCGCACCACCGCCTCGCTGACCGCGCCGTGCTGCGCGATCAGCAGCGCATCGACGCCGAGCTGCTCGGTCTTGGCGGCGTTGCTGTAGGTGACGAAGCCGCGCTCGAACCAATCGGAAGAACCGGCCAGGGCGGTGCAGGTGGCCGCGATCAGGCCGCCGGTGCAGCTTTCGGCGGTGGCCAGGCGCCAAGCGCGCGCGCGCAGCGCATCGGCCAGCGGCGCGACCCACTGCACCGCGAGGTCGGTGTCGAGCAACAGCTTCATGCAAAGAGAAAACGCCACAGCGCCATGACGAGCAGCGTGCACAACGCCGCCACCAGATCGTCGGCGATGATGCCCACGCCCTGCATCCAGCCGCGCGCGCGCTTGAAGCGACGGTCAGTCCAGCCGATGGGGCCGGGCTTCGCCGCATCGAAAAAGCGGAACAGCGCGAATGCTGCGAGCTGCGCGACCCAGCCCGCCGGCATGACCAGCCAGAGCACGATCCAGAAGGCGACGATCTCGTCCCAGACGATCGCGCCGGGGTCGGCGGCGGCGAGGTCGTTGGCAGTGCGCGTGCAGGCCCAACCACCGACGACGAGGCTGGCACCGATGACAGCGCCCCAAGCGGCCGCGTCCAACCAGCGGTCGAAGACGAGGAACGCCACCCACGCCCACAGCGTGCCCACCGTGCCCGGCGCCCACGGCGACAGGCCGCTGCCGAAGCCCAGGGCGATCCAGCGCGACGGGTGGCGGCGCATGAAGGTCGCACTCGCGCGTTGTGCGCCAACGTTTTCGCGCAGCGCTGCGCCGCGTTCGACCGGCGTCGCATCGGCGATGTCGTCGGCGGCCATGCTCGTCAGCTGCGGAAGTGATCGAAGCTGGCGAACGTCGCCGCCACCGCGTTGCCGTGGCGATCGACGATGCGCACCCCCGGCGCGGCCTCGATGCGCCCGATGCGTGTCGCCGCGCAACCAGCGCTGGCCGCGGCAGCGCGCACGCCGTGCTCGTGCGCGGGCGGCGCGGTGAACAGCAGCTCGTAATCGTCGCCGCCGGCCAGGGCACATTCGCGCCGCAACGGCAGCGGTTGCGCGGCGAGCACCGCGCTGAGCGGCAGCGCGTCGGCGTCGAGCGTGACGCCGACGCCCGAGCGCGCGAGGATGTGGCGCAAGTCGCCGAGCAGGCCGTCGCTGACGTCGATCGCACTCGTGGCCACGCCGCGCAGCGCGATGCCCAGCGCCACGCGCGGCGCCGGCTGCTCCATGCGCGCGCGCACCGCGCCGAAGGCATCGGCATGCAGCGTGACCGTGCCGCGAAACACTTCGAGCGCCAGGCGCGCGTCGCCCAGGCTGCCGCTGACCCAGAGCTCGTCACCGGCGCGCGCGCCCGAGCGCAACAGCGCGTGGCCGGCGGGCACCTCGCCGAAGACGGCGACGCAGATGACGAGCGGCCCGGCCGTCGTGTCACCGCCGACGAGTTCGATCTCGTGCGCGTCGGCCAGCGCATGCAGGCCGCGCGCAAAGCCGTCGAGGAACGGTTCATCGACGCGCGGCATCGACAGCGCCAACGTGTACGCCAGCGGCGCCGCACCGCAGGCCGCCAGGTCCGACAGGTTCACCGCCAACGCCTTGTGGCCGAGCCGCTCGGGCGCGACCGTTGACAGGAAGTGCCGCCCTTCGACCAGCATGTCGGTCGAGACGGCGAGCTGCATGCCGGGCGCCGGCTGCAGCAGCGCGCAGTCGTCGCCGGTGCCGAGCGGCGAACGCCGGGCCGGACGCGCGAACCAGCGCTGGATGAGGTCGAACTCGCCGATGGACATGGGTGCAGTCTATTGAGGTTTTCGCATGGGTCGGCTGGCCGGGTCCAGCGCTACGCGGCGCCGCGGCCCACAGGCACCCGTGTGCAGGGGTTTGCCCGAGTGCGGCCCGGCGGTTCGCGCCTAAACTGTCTTCTGTATACAGAGTACAGATACGTGGCCGCCGAACTGCACCGACTCGAACTCGCGCCCGATCTGGTCGATCGCGTCTATCGCGCGCTGCTCGACGCCATCAGCACCGGCGCGCTGGCGCCGGGCGCACGCATCACGCAGGAAGACCTGGCGGCGCAGTTCGCCGTCAGCCGCCAGCCGGTGCTGCAGGCGCTGCGCCTGTTGAAGAAAGACGGTCTGGTTGCCGACGCACCCGGCCGCGGCCTGCAGGTGGCGCCGCTCGATGCGAAGTGGCTGGCCAACGTGTACCAGGTGCGCAGTGCGCTCGATGCGCTGGCGGCGCGTCTGGCCTGCGCGGCCGGCTTCACCTACGACGCCGACTTGATCGCGCGCGGCCGCCGCGCCGCCAGGAGCGGCCAGGTCGCCGCGATGATCGACGCCGACATCGAGTTCCACGCCTCGATCTACGCCGCCGCCGACAACCCGCTGATCGAGCAGAGCGCGCAATTGCACTGGCGCCACATCCGCCGTGCGATGGGTGCCGTGCTGCAGCACAGCGAGTTGCGACGCACGGTGTGGAACGAACACGAAGCGATCGCGCGCGCGATCGCCGCGCGCGATGCGCGCCGGGCCGAGGCGCTGATGCGCGGCCACGGCGAACAGGCCGGCCGCCATTTGCAGGCGCGGCTGTCCGAAGTGCTGCAAGTCACCTGAAGGAGACCCGACGATGAAGTTGACCCAAGACCAGCTCGCCGCCTTCGACCGCGACGGCTACCTGTTCTTCCCCGGCCTGTTCCAGCCCGACGAGGTGAAGACGCTGACCGACGAGGTGCCGGCGATCTACGCCCGGCGCGAAGCCTTCAACGTGCGCGAGAAAGGCAGCGACGCGGTGCGCACCAATTTTGCGGCGCACCTCTACAGCGAACCGTTCGCGCGCCTGGCACGACACCCGCGAATGATCGAGCCGGTGCAACAACTCTTCGACGACGAGGCGCTGTACATGCACCAGTTCAAGGTCAACGGCAAGATGGCCTTCGAGGGCGACGTCTGGCAATGGCACCAGGACTACGGCACCTGGAAGAACGACGACTGGATGCCGACCGAGCGGGCGATGAACATCGCTATCTTCTTGGACGACGTCAACGAGTTCAACGGGCCGCTGATGTTCATCCCGGGCAGCCACAAGAAGGGTGTCATCGACGCCAAGCACGATCTGACGACGACCAGCTATCCGCTGTGGACGGTGGACCACGCGCTGATCGCGGCACTGGTCGAACGCGCCGGCGGCAAGCAAGGCGGCATCGTCTCGCCACAGGGCCCGGCGGGTTCGATGATCCTGTTCCATTCCTGCCTGGTGCATGCCTCGACGAGCAACCTGAGTCCGTGGAACCGCGTCAGCGTGTACCTGAGCCTGTGCGCGGTGGGCAACCACATCCGCCGCTTCAAGCGCCCGGAGTACATCGCGCACCGCGAGTTCGCGGCGATCGAGTGTCTGCCCGATGACTGTCTGCGCCAGCGCTATCCGGTCGATCTGCCGTGGCAAGACGGCATGCCGGCCAGCGCGCTCGTGACGTCGGCTGACACCATCAAGGAGGCCGCATGAGCCTGTACACGCAACTCCTGCAACGCGCCGCCGACAAGCGCCCGATCCGCGTCGGCCTGATCGGCGCCGGCAAGTTCGGCTCGATGTACCTGGCGCAGGTGGTGCGCACGCCGGGCGTGCACCTGGTGGCGATCGCCGACCTGAATCCGGCGGGGGCGAAGAAGAACCTGGCGCGTGTCGGCTGGACGGCGCAGCAGTCGGCCGCGTCGTCTGCGCAGGCCGCGATGCGCGACGGCAACACCTGGGTCACCGACGACTGGCACGCGCTGGTGAAGCTGCCCGAGATCGAGATCGTCGTCGAATGCACCGGCTCGCCGGTGCACGCGGTCGATCACATCCTGGCTGCGATCGCCGAGCGCAAGCATGTCGTCAACGTCACCGTCGAGGCCGACGCCTTCTGTGGCCCGCTGCTGGCCAAACGCGCGGCCGACGCCGGCGTGATCTACAGCCTGGCCTACGGCGACCAGCCGGCCATGATCTGCGACCTGGTCGATTGGGCGCGTACCTGCGGCTTCCCCGTCATCGCTGCCGGTCGCGGCCACAAGTGGTTGCCGCACTTCGCGCAGAGCACGCCCGAGACGGTGTGGGGCCACTACGGCCTGACGCCCGAACAGGCCGAGCGCGGCGGGCTGAACCCGAAGATGTTCAACAGCTTCTTGGACGGCAGCAAGCCGAGCATCGAATCGACGGCCGTCTCGAACGCCACCGGCCTCGCCGTGCCGAGCGACGGCCTGCAGTACCCGCCGGCCAGCGTCGAAGACATCCCGCGCGTGACGCGGCCGATCAGCGAGGGCGGCGTGTTGGAACGCAAGGGCATGGTCGAAGTGATCTCGTCGCTGGAGCGCGACGGCCGCGTGATCCCGTACGACATCCGCATGGGCGTGTGGGTCACGGTCGAGGGCGAGACCGAGTACGTGCGCAACTGCTTCGAGGAATACAACGCCCACACCGACCCGAGCGGGCGCTACTTCACGCTCTACAAGCGCTGGCACCTGATCGGCCTGGAAGTCGGCATGAGCGTGGCCAGTGTCGCGCTGCGCGGCGAGCCGACCGGCGTGGCCCAGGCCTGGAACGCCGATGTGGTGGCGACTGCCAAGCGCGACTTGAAGCCCGGCGAGATGCTCGACGGCGAAGGCGGCTCCACGGTGTGGGGGAAGCTGCTGCCGGCCGCCACGTCACGGCGCATCGGCGGGCTGCCGCTGGGGCTGGCGCATGAGGTCAAGGTGGTGCGGGCGGTGAAGCAGGGGCAGAGCTTGAGCTGGGACGATGTGCAGATGCCGGGGTCGCGGGCGTTGGAGATGAGGCGGGAGATGGAGAGAGAGTGTAGAGGTGATGCAAGCTAGCATCCATCGAAACCGGACGATGCCTAGGCTCGAATGATCACTGCGCACCCTTCTGATTTTTGCTGCCGTTGCCGGTGAGACTCGTCGCATCCAGGTCCTTCGCCTCGACGACGATGCGGTTCCAGCCGCCGGGCGCGGGCAGCGCGCCACTCGCGAGCTTCTTGCGCGCCGAGGTGCCCGGCCCGGCCAACCACAGCGTCAGGCCCTTGCCCTTCAACACCGCGAACGGCGGCCCCCAGCCGTCTGCCAGGCGAAAGCCGAGCGCGCGGTAGAAGGGAAAGGCGGCGTCGACATCGTCGACCAGGTAGCGCACGGTCATGGCGTCGGTTTGCTCTGCGGCTTGTCGTCGTCGTCCCAATGAAAGTGGTGCAGCAGGCGGTGCAGCACCGGCGTAAACAGCAGCGCCGCGCTGACGATGAAGACCAGGCCCGCATACAGCGCATAGCAGCCGGCGAAGAATTTGCCGCCCGGTGTCTTCGGCAGATCGACCGGGCCCATGCCGCCGAGCAGCATCGCCGCATTCACGAACGCGTCGAGCGGCGACAGGCGCTCGAACGCCATGTAGCCCGCCATGCCGCCACCGAGCGAGACGGCCAGCAGCACGAGCACGCCGCCGCCATGCCACATCAGGCGCTGCACGAACCGAGCGCGCGACACCGGAGGTTGGTGCTTGCGCTCGTAGATCACGTTCGGCGCGTCTAGCCCAGGCGTTGGCGGTGCGCCGCAATCTGCTCCCGCACGCGCTCGGGTGCGGTGCCGCCGATGACTTTGCGTGCGTTGAGCGACGCTTGCAAGGTCAACGCACTTTCGTACACGTCGTCGCCGATCGACGCATGAAAGCCTCGCAGCACATCGAGTGGCAGCTCGCTCAAATCCTTGCCCTGCTGCAAGCCGAGCTTGACCGCCGCGGCGACGACTTCATGCGCGTCGCGAAACGGCACGCCCTTCTTGACGAGGTAGTCGGCCAGATCGGTCGCCGTCGCAAACCCGCGCCGCGCCGCGCGCTGCATCGCCTCGGGCTTGACGACGATGCCGCCCACCATCTCGGCCATGATGCGCAGCGTCGCCGCCAGCGTGTCGACGGTGTCGAACAGCGGCTCCTTGTCTTCCTGGTTGTCCTTGTTGTAGGCGAGCGGCTGGCCCTTCATCAGCGTCAGCATCGCAGTCAGGTGGCCGTACACGCGCCCGGTCTTGCCGCGCGCCAGTTCGGCGACATCCGGGTTGCGCTTCTGCGGCATGATCGACGAGCCGGTGCAGTAGCGGTCGGCCAGGTCGATGAAGCCGTAGTTCTGCGTCATCCAGAGCACGATCTCTTCGGCCAGGCGCGAGATGTGCATCATCGTGATCGCCGCCCAGGCGCAGAACTCGATCGCGAAGTCGCGGTCGCTCACGGCATCCACGCTGTTCATGCACAGGCCGTCGAAGCCGAGTGTTCTGGCGACGCGCTCGCGGTCGAGCGGGTAGCTGGTGCCGGCGAGTGCCGCGGCGCCGAGCGGCAACTGATTGACGCGCTTGCGCACATCGGCCAGTCGCTGGGCATCGCGCGCGAACATCTCCACGTACGCCAGCAGGTGATGCGCAAAACTCACCGGCTGCGCGACCTGCAAGTGCGTGAAGCCGGGCAGGATGGTTTCGGTGTGCTGTTCGGCCACTGACAGCAACCAACGCTGCATCTGCGCGACAAGCGGCGCCAGTGCATCGATCTCGCCGCGCAGCCACAGCCGCACGTCGGTGGCCACCTGGTCGTTGCGCGAGCGGCCGGTGTGCAGGCGCTTGCCGGCGTCACCGACGAGCGCCGTCAAGCGCGCTTCGATGTTCAGGTGCACGTCTTCGAGTTCGATCTTCCACTCGAAGCGGCCGGCGTCGATGTCGGTCTGGATCTGCGCCAGGCCGCGGCGGATGTCGGCTGCATCTTGTTGCGAGATCACGCCCTGCGCGGCCAGCATCTCGGCGTGCGCCAGCGAGCCGGCGATGTCGGCCGCAGCCAGGCGCTGGTCGAAGGGGACGCTCGCGGTGTAGCGCTGCACCAGCTCGCTCATCGGTTCGCTGAACAACGCCGACCAGGCCTGTGACTTGTTGGCGAGTGAGCCTTGTTTCGGATCGTTGGACATCGCGTGCGGCGTGCAGGCCGTGGAGGAGAATCGACGCAGAGCAATTTGATTCTATCGACGCCGCTGTCTCTTTCCTTGCCTCGATGCCGTTGCCCGACACCGCCCCCGCCGCCTTGTCCACGCTGCTGCCGACGTCCGACCTGTCGGAGGCGCAGGGCAGCGCGCGCGTCTCCGACGGCGCGGCTTTCGACGTCTGCCACGGCGCGCTGGCGCTGCGTGCGCTGCTGGCGGTCAACAGCGTCGTACTGCTGGGCACGTTGGTGGCGTCGGACACGCTGACGCTGGCCGTCGCGGCCATCGGCCCGGCGCTCGCCGTCTCTCTGCCGGCCACGCTGCTCTGGCTCGGCCTGATCTGCGCGCTGCGCCGCTCGATCGCGCGGCTGTCGCCGCCGCAGCGGGTGATGGTGCTGGCCGCGCTCGGCGCGCTGCTGGCGTGGGCGGCGTCGCTGCCGCTGCTGGCCGTCGGCCTGCTCGAGCCATCCGCCCTGCGCGCGTGGTCGCTGCCGCTGGCCGGCGCGGCGATGGCGCTGCCGCTGGCGCTGTGGCTGCAGTCGCGCGAGCGCGCGCGTACGCCGGCCGACGAGCGGGCGCGGCTGGCCGAGCTGCAGTCGCGCATCCGGCCGCACTTCTTGTTCAACACGCTCAACACCGCGATTGCGCTGGTGCAGAGCGACCCGGCGCGTGCCGAAGGCGTGCTCGAAGATCTGGCCGAGCTGTTTCGCGTGGCGTTGGCCGACAACGGCGGCGGCACGGTGACGCTGGCCAGCGAGATCGATCTGGCGCAGCGCTACATCGCCATCGAGTCGCTGCGTTTCGGCGAGCGTTTGAACGTGCGCTGGGAACTCGACGACGCGGCCAACGCCGCGCGGCTGCCGCCTCTGGCGCTGCAGCCGCTGCTCGAGAACGCGGTGCGCCACGGCGTCGAGCCGGCCGAAGACGGCGGCAGCATCCGTGTGCGCACGCGCGCGGCGATGGGGCGCGTCGAGATCGTCGTCGACAACTCGCTGCCTGGCCCCGGCGCGAGGCCGAACCCAGGCCACGGCGTCGCGCTGGCCAACGTGCGTGCGCGGTTGCGCCTGCTGCACGACCTCGATGCGAAGTTCGAGGCCGGCAGGCATGGGCAGGCATGGCGTGTGCGCATCGTCGTGCCGACAGGAGACAAGACATCGTGATGCGTGTGTTGATCGTCGACGACGAAGCGCTGGCACGTTCACGCCTCGCCGCATTGGTTCGTGAATGTCCCGAGCCGGCGTGCGAAGTGGCCGCCGAATGCGCCAACGCGCGCCAGGCGTTGGAGTGGCTTGCACAGCATCAGGACCAGGCCGACGTGGCGCTGCTCGACATCCAGATGCCGGGCGCGCTCGGCACCGAACTCGCTGCCGATCTGAAGCGCATGGCGCAGCCGCCGGTCGTCGTCTTCGTGACGGCGCACAGCGAACATGCGCTGGCGGCGTTCGACCTCGAAGCGGTGGACTACCTGACCAAGCCGGTCAAACGCGACCGCCTGTTCGCGGCGCTGCAGCGTGCCGAGCGGCGCGTGCCGGCGCGCAGCGGCGCCGTGACGGAAGGCGACGGCAACGGCAACACTGCGGTGCTCGTCGTCAGCGAGCGCGGCCGCGTCGTGCGCGTGCCGCTGGTCGATGTGCTGTACCTGAAAGCCGAGTTGAAATACGTGACGCTGCGCACCGCCACGCACAGCTACGTGCTCGACGATTCGCTGACCGATCTCGAACAGCGCCTGGGCGAGCGTGTGCTGCGCGTGCACCGCAACGCTCTCGTCGCCAAGCAGGCGGTGCGCGCGCTGGAGCGGCGCAAGCTCGCGGACAGCGACGACGAAGGCAACGAGATCGGCTGGGCGGTGCAGGTGGCGGCCACCGGCGAGTGGCTTTCCGTGTCGCGACGCCAGGTGGCGGCGGTGCGGGAGGCGTTGGAGCAGGCATGAGCGTCGCACGGCCGTTCCGTCGACGCTCGCTCCCCCTCGGGGGGACGGCCCGCAGGGCCAAGGGGGCAACATGAACGAGCAGACCAAGAGCACGCTGCAAACCATCGGCGCGGCATTGATCGTCGGCGCGATCGCGGGCGCAACGTGGTTTGCGATTCAGACGCCACGCGAGCGGCCTGTGGGGCCAGCCGCCTCGGGGATGGTCGAAGCAGCCCCGGCGCCTGCCACGCGCAGTGGCGACATCGCCGCGTTGATGGAGGTCAAGCCCGCACCCGTCGAGGGCCTGCCGCCATTGGCCGACGACGAGGTGCGCGTCTGCGGCCAGGTGATGCCGCGAGCAGCGCTGGCCGAAGAGCAGATCGACAAGACGCTGAGAAACGCCGGCGCCGGCGCAGCGCTCGAAGCGTTTGCGCAGCAGCATCTCGCCGACAGCGACCACGCACGTGCCGTCGGCCTGGTCTTGCGCATGCAGGCCGACGCGAACTACCGCGAGGGCGGCCAGTCGAGCTGCAAGACCGACGACTGCTGGAAGCAGCAGACCCAGGCCCACGCCGAGCGCGTGGCGCCGCTGTTGACAGCGTTGGCCACGCTGGCCGCAGGCAGCACCGACCCGCGCGTGATGATGCTGGCGCGCGACGAGTGCGCGGTGTTGACGGCCGACGCCGCACCCTCGCCGCATTGCCAGTCGCTGACGGCGCGCCGGCTGGTCGGCATCGACCGCGACAACGCCGTCGCCTGGCTCGCGTTGGCCACTGAGGAGCCAGCAGCGATCGACGAAGCGATGCACCAGGCCTCGCTGGCCCAACGCTGGGACGACTACTCAATGGCGTCGCGCGCTTTCATCGAGCGCGTCGATGCCAAGGGCGGGCTGCTCAGCATGGTGGTGGTGCAGGCGCTGATGGCCGTGCCCGCGATCCGTTCGATCGAAGGCCAACAACTGCTGACGAAGCATTGCAGCGCCCGCCCGGTGGCCGACGACGCCAACCGGCACCAGCTCTGCACCAAGGTCGCCCAGACGCTGCACAGCCGCTCGACCAGCGTCGCCGGTCTCGCCACCGCCGGCACGCTGGCCAAGTCGATCGGCCACCCGAACGCCGAAGCTTGGCGCGAGCAGGGCCGGTTGCTCGCCCATGTGCTGCTGACGCAAAGCCTCGATGAAGCGTCGCAGGGCCGCGAGGCGCAGGACTGCGCGGTCGGCCTGCCGCGTGAGTTGTTGCTGCGCTCGGCGCGCGAAGGCGAAGTGCCGGCGCTGCGCGCGCTGATGCAGGCCTCGGGCCAGAGCGAAGCGCAGTGGCGCGAGCACATGATCGCTTTCGAGCAGGCGCAGCAAGCCGGGCAGATCACGACCACGGCAAGCGCCGCGGCTGCCGCGCCCGCGTCGGCGCCGCGCTGAGTTTCAATCGGGCTTGATCTTCGCCCGCGCGATCACCGGTTTCCAGCGCGCCTGCTCGGCAGCGATGAAGCGCGCGAACTCGGCCGGCGTGTCGCCCACCGCCTGCGCCGTGTCTTCGGCCAGGCGCGACACCGCGGCCGGTGTCTTGATCGCCTTCGCGGCTTCGGTGGCCAAGCGGTCGATCGCCGACTGAGGCAGCGACGCCGGCGCGAGCAGGCCGTACCACTGTGTCATCTCGAAGTTCGCAAAGCTCTGCTCGGCAACGGTCGGCACGTCGGGCAGTTGCGGCAATCGCGCGCGCGTGCCGGTGGCGATGCAGCGCAGCTTGCCGGCCTTGATGAACTGCAGCACGGCGGGCGCGCCGACCGACGCAGCGTCGAGCCGGCCGGCCAGCAGGTCCGTCAACTGCGGCCCGGTGCCGCGGTACGCACGTGCACGATGAACAGATCGGCGGCGGCCTTCAGATACTCCATCGCCAGGTGGCCGGCGCTGCCGTTGCCCGCCGAGCCGTAGTTCAACTGGCCCGGCTTCTTCTTCGCCAGCGCGACGAACTCTTTCAAGTCCTTCGCCGGCACGTCCGGGTGCACGAGGTACAGGCTCGGCACCTTGGCCAGCAGCGTGATCGGCTTGAAGTCTTTCACCGGGTCATAGGGCAGCTTGTCGAAGATGAACGGATTCACGGCCAGCGTGCCGATGTGGCCGAGGATCAGCGTGTGCTGGTCGGTCGACGCCGCCACCTCGGCCATCGCCACGTTGCCGGCGGCGCCGGGCTTGTTGTCGACGAACACCGAGTGGCCGATGCTCTTCGACAACTCGACCGCGAGCGTGCGGGCGACGATCTCCGAGCTGCCGCCGGGCGCGAAGGGGACGACGAAGCGGATCGGTTTGGTGGGCCATGCGGTTTGCGCGCGGGCGCTGGGCAAGGCGAGGGCGGCGCCGAGAGCCAACAAGTCTCGGCGGACGATGGAGTTCATCGAGTCGGTCTCCTCAAGGCTTGCTCTTGAATGCGACTGTATTGAACGACACTGCCTGGTAGTTGGCATTCGCCAATGCCATCGAGCAGGTTGTCGAGCGCGGGGGCCATCGGCTCGCTATGGCTGGCCAGCGAGCAAACGGTTCGCAAAACGCCAGCATGTCCTCGACATAGAAACGCCACTCGCGCGGCGGCGCTGCGTCAGACATGGATCGCGTCGCGCTCGACATAGGGGCGCAACTCTGGCCGCAGCGCCTGGTTCGTCACCAGATCGACCGGGCCGCCCAACAGGTCTTCGAGAAAGAACTGGAGGCCAAAGTAGCGCGCTGACGTGGCCGGGCCGTCGAACTCGACGAGCAGGCCGATGTCGCTGTGCGCGCCTGATTGATCTCGCGCCCGGGACCCGAACAGGGCCAAGCGGCGCACGCCAAAGCGGTGCTGCATTTCAGCCTTGTGTTGGCTCAACAGGTTCAACGTCTGTGCTCGATTCACGATGCGAATGATGCCCCAAGCCACTGAACGTGTGTTCGATAGCCTGGCCGCGCATCACGCTCGGCGGTCAGTGCGTGTCAGCGCCTCGCGCTGCTCGCGCAGAAACGGCCGGTCGATCTGCGCCGCGTGGTACTCGAGGTCACGCGCGCCGACGCCAACGTTTGCGAAGTGCGTGGTCCAGCGGCGGACGATCCTCGCCACGTCGCGCGCCTGCGTCACGGCCCCATCGCGCTTCAGGCCGAACTGCGTGCACATCGACAGCGCGTTGTCGATCGTCGCGTCGGCGTCGCCGCTGCCGACGCGCATCTGCTGGTAGCCCAGCGCCTGGCCCGAAGGCAGCACGTCGAAGGCCGGGGCGAGTTCGAGCTGGCCGCTCTGCTCATCGCGCGCCAGCAGCACGTGGTTCTTGTCGTGATCGTCGGTGTTGTCGATCAGGATGTTGAAGACCATGCGGCGGAACAGTTCGTGCATCTGCTGCGTGTTGGCACTGCCCTGGACCACACCGCGGCGGCGCAGCAGTTGCGCCAGTTCGGGGTAGCCGGAAGGCTCGCCAGCGGCGCCGAGCGCGACGTGCGCGGACTGCGCGTGGATGCGGCGCAGCGTGCCGTCATCCGCGCGCACGCGATCGAAACGGCGGACGGCCAGCGCGTGGCCGTCGGTCAGGCGGATGGCGCGCGTCTCGGCGGTGGTGATGCGCGCCAGCCGGGCCAGCGTCATCGTCGCGTGTTCGACCAGCGGCGCGTCGGTGGGCTCGCCGGGGTCGGCAAACTTGACGACCCAGGGCAGGCCATCGACATCGACCAGCGCCTTCGGCCGCGCGCCGCCCATCGTCACGCCCGGCGCGAGCAGGCGCAACTGCTCGGCTGCGATCGGCTCGTTGTCGATCACGCGGCGCACGAGCTCGTGGATCGCGGCGGTGTCGGCCAGTGTCGGCAACGGGCCGAGGCGGCGCGGCAGGTACTGGCTCGCCGAGGTCGACACGCCGAGCGCGCCGAAGCGCTCGTCGCCGGCGAAGTAGAGGTACTCGAGCAGCGACAGCCGTGGCGGCTTGTCGACGAATCGGATCACGCGCTCGCCCCATCGATCGGGGCGAGCGTCATCGACCACGCCGGCTGCGCTGTCGCGCTCGCGCGGCAAAAACTCTTCGTCGATCAGCGGCAGGTCTTCGGACAGCGCAATGCCGCTGGCCAGCCACTCGGCCGCGTAGCGCAACGACACGCCGCGCAGCGTGCGCGCCATGCGCAGCGCGCCGATGCAGCGCGGCTGCAAGGGCTGCGCGAGCCACCACAGGTGCAGCTCGTCGCTCAGCGTGTAGGCGCTGCTATTCACTGCGCGTCCTCGCCGCTCGACGTTTTACTGCCGCCCGCACATCACGCTCCAGCGCGCCGCGGTCGGCCTGCGGATCGGCAAGTTCGGGCAACGCCGCCGCGCGGCCGATCAGCCACAGCGCGGTCGCGTAGATGCCCATGCCGACCCCCGGGTCGCCACGCTCCATGCGGATCAGCGTCGGCACCGAGACGCCCAGCCGCAGCGCCCAGGCGCGCTGAGATTCGCGCCGACGCAGGCGCGCGACGGCTAGGTTTTCGCCCAGCGCCGCGAGCGCGCCGGTGACGGCGGCGGGTAGCGATTGCAGGGCTTCCGGCGCTTTTGGCATTGCATAGAGTTTATGAAAATTGCCGTCATGGTCAAGTTTTTGTTATCGATCTGAGTTGTCTGTGTTGCCGTTCGGCCGCCAGGCCGCTCCAACTTCATGCTGGAGCTCCCTCTCGGAGGGGGCTCGGGGGAGCTGTACGTTCACCCCGCGCAGCGGGGCCCCGAAACGCCGGCTTCAGCCGGTGTTTCGGAGCCCCGCCGCAATACCGTTGATCGAAATGTGGATTCCGCGCTTCACGCGCTCCGCCCCCGGATCGTTCGCGCGTTGATGGCGATACCGCCGCATCAGCTCCACTTGCAAATGGTTCAGCGGGTCGAGGTACGGAAAGCGGTGTTCGATCGAGCGCGCCAGCGCGGCGTTGGTTGCCAGCCGTTCGCGCTCGCCGGTGATCAGTGACAGCATCGCATTCGTCTTCTCCCACTCGGCCTGCACCGCGCCGAAGATGCGCTTGGCGAGCTTCTTGTCTTCGACCAGCTCGACGTACCGCGCGGCGATGCGCAG
>JANNJX010000244.1:0-3627 GCA_031396005.1 Burkholderiales bacterium | reverse complement strand
CGGCAGGCCCAAGTGCGCGGCGAGTTGCGCGCTGTACAGGCTCGAGCCGAGCAGCCAGATCGGCACCTGGGTACCGATGCCGGGGATCGCGCGCACCGGCTGCGGCTGCCCGGGCGACGGCTCGCCGAGGTAGCCCTGCAGTTCCATCACGTCGCGCGGAAAACCTTCTTCCTCGTCGCTGGCGTCGAGATGCCGCCGCAGCGCGCGCATCGTCAGCCGGTCGGTGCCGGGCGCGCGGCCCAGGCCGAGGTCGATGCGGCCCGGGTACAGCGTGGCCAGCGTGCCGAACTGTTCGGCGATCACCAGCGGCGCATGGTTGGGCAGCATCACGCCGCCGGAGCCGACGCGAATGGTCTTCGTGCCGCCGGCGATGTAGCCGATCAACACCGCGGTGGCCGAACTCGCCACGCCGTCCATGTTGTGGTGCTCGGCCACCCAGTAGCGGCGGTAGCCCCAGCCTTCGGCGTGTTGAGCCAGGTCAAGGCTGTGACGCAGCGCGTCGGCCGCGGTTGCGCTTTCGACGATCGGCGACAAGTCGAGAACCGAAAGAGGTGGCAATGACATGCCCGTCATCATGCCGCCGAGGCGCTCCCGGCGCAGAGTGCGGGCTTGCTGGCACACTTCGCCATGACCCAGCCTCTCCTGCAAGCCGCCGACCTGCGCGGCGCGGCACAACTGACCACCGACGCCGTCGATGGCCTGACCTCTCTGGTCGAGGCGATGCACGCCCGCATCGCGTCCCTGCCCGGCGTGCCGGTGGCGCCCGACGAGCGCACGCGCGGCATCACCGGCCTGGTCTACAAATCGGTGCGCGGCGTCACGCGCGTCGTCGGCGGCACCGTGGACGCGTTGCTCGGCTGGCTCGGCCCGACGCTCACGACGGCCGGCGTCGGCAGCCTGCCGCAGGCCGAGCGCGAGGCCGTCATCGCGGCGTTGAACGGCGTCATCGGCGACCACCTCGCCGCCACCGACAACCCGCTGGCGATCACGATGGCGTTTCGCCACTGCGGCAAGCCGCTGCTGCTCGACCGCTTTGCGATGCGCTCGCGGCTGATCGACGTGAGCCCGCGGCCGCTGGTGATGCTGCACGGCCTGTGCATGAACGACCTGCAATGGCAGCGCGACGGCCACGACCATGGCGCCGCGCTGGCGCGCGAGGCCGGCTACACGCCGGTTTACCTGCACTACAACAGCGGCCTGTCGGTGTCCACCAACGGCCGCATCCTGGCGCAGCAGATGGAGCGCCTGCTCGACGCCTGGCCGCTGCCGATCGAGCGCATGGCGATGATCGGTCACAGCATGGGCGGGCTGGTGGCGCGCAGTGCGCTGCACCACGCGGTGCTGATCCAGCGCGGCGGCCTGCGCTGGACAGCGCGCATCGATGACCTGGTCTGCCTGGGCACGCCGCACCAGGGCGCGCCGCTGGAGAGCGCCGGCCACGGCGTCGATGTGCTGCTCGGCGCCGCGCCATATGCCGCGCCGCTGGCCCGCCTGGGCAAGATGCGCAGCGCCGGCATCAACGACCTGCGCCACGGCAACATCGTCAGCAGCAACGGCGACGGCTCGCCGCGGCCCGACGCCGTGCCGCTGCCGGCCAGCGCGCGCTGCTACGCGGTGGCGGCCAGCCTCGGCGCGGAGGGCGGCAGCGTAAAAGAGCAGCTGCTCGGCGACGGCCTGGTGCCGGTGGCCAGCGCGCTCGGCCAGCACCGCGAGCCTGCCCGGCGCCTGGCCTTCGTGCGCGAGCACCAGGCGGTGGTGCATGCCACGGGGCACCTCGACCTGCTGTCGAGCCCCGAGGTGTTCGGCCTGCTGCGCAACTGGCTGCGCTGAGGCAAGGCAAGCGCTACTTCTTCAGCCGGCCCAGGCGCTTGGCGTTGCCGACCGCGCGCCGGTGCACCGGCGCCATGCCCTGACTCATCACGGCAAGCGCGTGCCGGGCCAGCGTGTTGCCGCTCGGCAGCAGCGATTGCGGTTTCGCCATCGACCACGGCGCCATCGCCGCGGCACGCCACATCGACAGCGCCATCTGCTGCTGCGCCTTCACTGCGGTCAGGCCCATCGCGGCCCACGACTCGTAGAACGCGGCGTTCTTCTCCGCGCTCATCAGCTTGAACTCTTTGCGGTCGCGCGCGCTCGGGTTCGCCCCGGCGGTGGCCATGCGGCCGACGCGATGGGCGACGACGAGCGGAGCGGCCATCGACAGGCCGAGCGTTTGTTGGGCGAGTTTGCGTTGAGCGCGTGACGGCATGGTGGACCTCGATACGGATGAGTTACCGCACTTTAGCGGCGTGTCGCCAGGCCGATGCCGGCCAGCACCAACACCGCACCGACGAAGTGGAATCGCTCGATGCTCTCGCCGAGCACCAGCCACGCCGCCAGCGCCGCATACAGCGGCCCGAAGTACAGCACCATGCCGACGCGCGCCGCGCCGAGCACGCGCTGCATGTGCGAGTAGGCGCCGTAAGCGGCCGCGCCGGGGATCAGCGCCGAGACCAGCACCAGCGCGACGCTTTTCCACGACAGCGTCGAAGGCCACCACCACACCGCCTCGACGATGGTGAAGGGCACGAGCACGACGACGCCGCCGCAGGCGATCAACGTCAGCCGCGCCAGCGCGCCGAACGCTGACGGCCAGGCGCGCAGCAGCAACGAGTACGCCGCCCAGCAAACCATCGCCACGGCGATCCAGGCGTCGCCACCGTTGATGCGCACGTCGGCCAGCGCCTGCCACTGCCCTTTGATGATGATGTGCAGCACGCCGCCGATCGCCAGCGCCACGCCGAGCCACTGCTTGACGCCGAAACGTTCGTGCAGCCACAGCGCCGATGCCAGCGCGATCAGCACCGGCGAGCCGGCGTAGATGAGCCCGATGTTGACGGCGCTCGTGCTGCGCCCGCCGATGTACACGAACGCGCCGCAGACCCACATGCCCAATGCGCCGAGGACGATGAAGTGCCAGGCCTCGGCGCGGATGTGCGCGCGCTTGGCTGCGATCTCGCGCCAGCAGAACGCGCCGAGCAGCGCCGCGGCAATCGCCCAGCGGCCGAGCGCCAGCATGTGCGGCGCGATCACGCCCGGCGCCCATCGAGCGACGAGGTAGTTCACGCTCCACAACGCCGGCGCGATGAACAGCAATGCGATGGCCAGGCGTCGCTCGCCGGCGCTGAACTCGCTCAAGCGGCCCGAACCGGAAATGGCGCACCCTCGGTCGGCGCGCCGAACAGCAGGCCCTGCAGTTGCGGGCAGCCCAGTCCGATCAGAAAGTCGCGTTGGGCTTCGCTCTCGACCCCCTCGGCGATGACCTCGCGGCCCAGGCTCGCTGCCAGCATGACGATCGCGCGCGCGATGGCCGCGTTGCCCGCATGCTGCGGCAGGCCGCGGACGAAGCTGCGGTCGATCTTGATGCGGTCGATCGGCAATTGGTTGAGCGCACCGAGCGACGAGTACCCCGTGCCGAAGTCGTCGATCGCCACGCGCACGCCCAGCGCATGCACCTTTGCCAGCGTGGCGCGCACCGCGTCGGCGTCGTCCATCAGCATGCGCTCGGTGATCTCCACTTCGAGCAGGCGGCCGGGCAGGCCGGCGTCGGCCAGCACGCGCTGCACCGTGTCGGCGAAGCCGGCGTCG
>JANNJX010000227.1:0-9272 GCA_031396005.1 Burkholderiales bacterium | reverse complement strand
CCCTGTTCGTTCCATTGCGCGATCCAGCCCGGCTCGCGCTTGGGCAGATCGCCGCGCATCGGGAACGGCGTGTCGGGCAGGTTCAAGGTGGAACGGAAGTCGGTGGGGTCGCTCATGACGGGTGGGCTCGGCAATGCTCAGATGGTTCGCGACGGGCCGTGCGCGAAGGCAGGGGATCGAACGGTCGATACGTGAAGCCGCCCGCGGGGCGCGGCGCTTCAGACCGGCTTCAGCGCCAGCGCCGAATTCGATCGCGAGTGGTCTGGCGCCGCGTGGCAGCGAACCAAGACGGCCAGACAAGCAAAGTGAATGAAGCGACCATGCCCAGATTGTATCGGCCGAGAGCGACAGCCCGAGCGCCGTGGCGCTATGCGGCGCTGCCGTGGGCGCGCCACCATGCCGCTGCCGCAGCGGTGTCGGCGGCGATGCCGTCGCGCAGCGCGTCGAGCGACGCATAGCGCCGCTCTTCGTGCAACCAATGCAGCAGCTCGACGCGCACCAGCCGCCCGTAGCCGCCTTCGGTGGCGAGCGTGGCCGGCCAGTCGAGCACATGCGTCTCGAGCAGCACGCGGCCGCTGTCGTCGACGGTCGGCCTGCGGCCCAGGCTGGCCACGCCACGCAGCGCCGTGTCCGTCAGGCCGTGCACGCGGACGACGAAGATGCCCGACGCTGCCGGCTTGGGGTGCGCGAAGCGCAGGTTCAGCGTGCGAAAGCCGAGCTCGCGGCCGAGCTTGGCGCCGTGCAGCACATGGCCGCTGATGCTGTACGGCCGGCCGAGCAGCGCCGCAGCGCGCGCCATGTCGCCCGCAGCCAGGGCATCGCGCACGGCCGAGCTGGAGACGCGCAGGCCGTGCACCTCGTAGCTCTGCATGCGCGCCACGTCGAAGCCGTGCACGGCGCCGGCGGCGTCGAGCATCGCGTAGTCGCCAGCGCGTTTGGCGCCGAAGCGGAAGTCGTCGCCGACGAGCACGTAGCGCGCACGCAGGCCGGCGACGAGAACGTCTTCGATGAAGGCTGCGGGCGTGTGCGCCGCCAGCGCCTCGTCGAACGGCAGCACGATCGCCTGCAGGATGCCGCAGCGCTCCAACTCGGCGAGCTTGTCGCGCAACGTGGCGACGCGGGCCGGTGCGGTGGCGGGTTGGCCTGAACGGGTTGCAAAAAAGTCGCGCGGATGCGGCTCGAAGGTCAGCACGGCCGAGGGCACGCCGCGGTGCCGCGCTTCGTTGATCAGCAGCGCCAGCATCGCCTGATGACCGCGATGCACGCCGTCGAAGTTGCCGATCGTCAGCGCGCAAGGGCGCAAGAGGCCAGGGTGGCGTAGGCCGCGGAAGACTCGCATCGCCACGATTATCCGGGCGCTGCACGCAGCCCGGCCGCGGTCAATGCCTGACCAGCGGCATCAGCCCGGTGTCGAAGGACGAGGGGCTGGCGTGCTCGGTCAGTTCGGTCAGTTCGGCCAGCAGGCAATCGAGCAGGGCCTCGGCCTGCTCGACCGTCAGCGGCCGCGACAGGTGAAAGCCCTGACCGTGCTCGCAGCCGAGTTCGCGCAGTTGCGCCAGTTGCGACACCGTCTCGATGCCCTCGGCCACCACCGATTTGCCCAGCGTGGCGCCGAGCGAGACGATGGCGCGCACGATCTCGGCATTCTTCGAGCCCTTGCGCATGCCGTGCACGAACGAGCGGTCGATCTTCAGGCTGTCGATCGGCAGGTTGGCCAGGTAGGACAGTGACGAGTAGCCGGTGCCGAAGTCGTCGATCGCCAGCGACACGCCCAGCCGGCGCAGCGACTCGAGCGTGGCGATCACGCCTTCGACGCGCTGCATCAGGATGTTCTCGGACAGCTCCAGCGTCAGCAGCCGCGGCGCCAGACGCGTGCGGCGCAGTATGCGATCGACGCGCTCGAACAGCGCCGCGTGCGCGAGGTCGGCGCTGGACAGGTTGACCTGCAGCTTGAGCTCGGACAGTGCCGGCGAGCGCTCCTGCCACTGCCGCACCTGAGCGCAGGCGCGTGCCATCACCAGGTCGGTCAGATCGACGATCAGGCCGGCCTCCTCGGCGACCGGGATGAAGGTCACCGGCGGCACCATGCCGCGCTGCGGATGGTTCCAGCGCGCCAGCGCCTCGAAGCCGATCAGGCGCCCGGCCGCGAGGTCGAACAGCGGCTGGTAGGCGACATCGAGCGCGCCGTCGGCGATGGCTTGGCGCAGGTCGCCCTCGAGCTGCATGCGCTCGGCGACCTCGCGGTGCAGGTGGCTGTCGAAGAGGGCGTGGCGCGCTTTGCCGGCGGCCTTGGCGCGGTACATCGCGATGTCGGCGTCGCGCAGCATCTCCTCGGGCCGGGTGTAGCCCAGGCGGCTGAAGGTGATGCCGATGCTGGCGCTGGTCGATACGCTGACGCCGCCGATCGTCATCGGTTCGCGCAGCACGGCCTGCAGGCGCTCGGCCAGGCCGGTGGCCTCGCCCTCGTTGCTGAGCTGGTTGGCCAGCACCGCGAACTCGTCGCCGCCCAGGCGCGCGACCACGTCGCCCGGGCGAACATGGTCGTGCAGGCGGCGCGAAACCTGGATCAGGAAGGCGTCGCCGGCCGAATGGCCCATGCTGTCGTTGATCAGCTTGAAGCGGTCGAAGTCGAGGAACATGACCGCGAAGTGGCGCGAGTCGTCGATCGCCAGCACCTCCAGCGCCTGCGTCAGCATGGCATGGAATCGGCTGCGGTTGGGCAGGCCGGTCAGGCCGTCGTGGAAGGCGATGTGGTTCAACTGCGCCTCGGCATGGCGGCGCGCGCTGATGTCCTGCACCTGCACGATCAGGCACGGCGCTTCGGAGTTCGGCTCGGTGAACAGGCCGCAGGCCAGCGCCACCCAGATCTCGGCGCCGCCGACGTGCAGGAAGCGCAGCTCGACGGCGGCCGTGTCCGACTGGCCGCTCTTGATCGGCGCCAGCGCGGTGGCCAGGCGGGCGTGGTCGTCGCCCACGGTCATTTCCTCGAAACGGCGATCGATCAGGCCATGGCTGTTGGCCAGGCCGAGCATGCCGGTCAGCGACTCGTTGGCCTGCAGCACGCGGCCGTCGAAGGAGACCAGGGCCATGCCGATCGAGGCATGCGTGAAGGCGCTGTGGAAGCGGCGCTCGCTTTCGTGCAGCGCGCTCATGTGGCGTTCCATCTGCGCGCGCTCGCGCTCGCCGGCCTCGGCCTGGCTTTTGCGCACCGTCTCCTGCGCGTCCTGCTGGCGCAGGAAGTAGTGGATCGTCGTCAGCAGCATCGCCAGCACCGGCAGCGCGCCCAGCAGCACGCCCAGGCCTGACTGCTCGACGGTCAGGAACAACAGCGCCGCGAGCAGCGCGCTGCCGCAGTACGCGATGCCGATCGAGCCGAAGCTGGCGACGAAGGCGCGTGCGTCGAAGCGCTCGGCGCGCTTCAGCGTGAACACGATCGACACCAGCAGCGTGTTCAGCACGAAGTAGATGAAGGCGGCCCCGGTGGCGGTGAGCAGGACCACTGCCGCGCTGTGCGCGGCCTGCTCGCCGATCAGTGCGCGCGCGCCCAGCAGCAGCAGGCCGGCCAGCGCGATCGCCAGCGCCGAGATGGCCGGGCTGGCCAGGCGGCTCGACCAGCGCTTGGATGAACGGTAGGAGCCGACGAAGGCCTCGCCCGCCGAGGCCATGACGGCGGCCCACGGCCCGTGAATCAGCAGCAGCAGGAAGATGAAGACCTCGCCGGCGACGAACGAATTGCGCGAGCCCGGGATGCGCACTGGGAAGAAGCCCGCCACCACCGCCAGCGCGCCGCCGGCGACGATCTGCAGCAGCACCGGCCAGGGCAGGGCTTGCACCTGCCAAGCCGCGAACAGCAGCGTCGCGCTGCCGATGCAGAACATGGTCCACCAGTAGACCGAGGCGCGCAGGTTGTAGTCCGGCAGCAGCGCCCGGTGCGCGCGCAGCCACCACCACGCGTGGGGCGCTGGCGATGACGCGGCGGTGGTGTCGTTGTTCACGGTTCGGTTCCTGGCCCTGCGGTCGCGGCAAGGCCGCCCAGGGGGGCGGCCTTGCTCAGTCAGTGTGCGCGAAGCTGCGCGCGCGAGCGCGGCATTAGTTCTCGCCGAGGGCCAGCCCTTCGCTCAGGACCACGCCCTCGCTCAGGACCACGCCCTCGCTGATGACGACACCTTCGCTGATGACCACGCCCTCGCTGATCACCACGCCCTCGCTGATGACCACGCCTTCGCTGATCACAACGCCCTCGCTGATGACGACGCCTTCGCTCATGACGACGCCTTCGCTCATGACGACGCCTTCGCTCATGACGACGCCGCTGCCGGAGACGAACCAGGCCGAAGCGGTGGTCGTGAGCGTGAAGATCCCCGTGGCCCCCACCTTCGAGCTCGTGCCGAGCATCGAGGTGCCGTTGATCACGCCGGAGGTCATCAGCGGCTGGGCAGCGATCGAGACATCCTTGAACGATTGCGGGAAGGTGTTGGCCGCGATGCCGGTGCCGGCCCAGAACGTGGCCTCACGCTTGCGCACCACACCGTCGGCCCAGACCAGCTGCGGGTCGTAGATCGGCTGGAACTTCGCGAACAGGTTGGAACCCGTCACCACGAAGCTGCCGCCGACGAAGACGACGCGGCCCCAGTTGAAGGTCGTGCCGTTGATGGTCGAGGTCTGTGCCGGCATGGCCGTGGCCAGCAGGTTGGTTCCGGGCGTCATGGTGCCGGCGGCGATGCCGGAGGCGACGTCGGTGCGCAGCGCCTTGGCCAGCGCCACCGCACCCGACACGTTGAGCAGGCCGGCGCCCTGCTGCACCAGGCTGTAGCCGGTGAGCGGTTGCGCGGTGTACTGCAGGATGGCCTTGATCATCGGCGGCGTCAGGCCCGGGTTGGCCTGCAGCAGCAGGGCGGCCGCACCGGACACGACCGGCGCCGAGATCGACGTGCCGCTCATGTACATCACCGTCTCGCGGTAGGTCTGGGTGACGCCGGTGCCTCCCACCAGGCTCGTGAAGTTCGCCGTGGCGAGGTTGTTCCAGGTCGGGCTGGTGGACGAGGCCTTGGTCGACGCTGCGCCCAGCATCTTGTTGCCGTGGGCCACGAGGTCGGGCTTGAGCAGGTTGTCGTACTGGCGCACGCCGAGCGTGTCGGTGTAGCCGCTGCGGGTCGGGCCGCGTGAGCTGAAGTTGTTCAGCGTGTCGTCACCGCGGCCGCTCGTGCCCTTCGGGTTGACCGAGCCGACCGTGATCACCGACGGGTCGTTGCCGGGCGAGGAGATGGTGCCGTACTGTTCCTGTCCGAGCGCATTGGTGCCGAAGTTGCCGGCCGCCGCGACCACCGTGACGCCGAGCGCTGCCGCGCTGCGCACCGCGGCGCACAGCGGATCGAACTGCCCGCTGTCGGTCGAAGCGGCCGCCAGGCTGAGATTCATGACGCGGATGTTGTATTCCTTGGCGTGGTAGAGCACCCACTGAATGCCTTCGAGCGCGTCCGACAGCGTGCCGATGCCGTTGCCATCGAGCACCTTCACGTCGTACAGCGTCGCGTTGGGTGCGATGCCGGAGTTGTCGGGCGACACGTCGAAGGTGCCCGCGCGACCGGCCGCCATCGACGCCACGTGCGTGCCGTGGCCGTAGGCGTCGATCGTCATGCTGGCCGAGAAGTCGATCTTCGACTCGTAGCTCGCGAGTGCGGTCGAACCCGGCTGCAGCGAGGTGGTGATGGCGTCGGTGCCCGAACCCCAGTTGGCCTGGGTCGTGTTCAGGAACTGCACGTTCTTGGCGACCCGGCCCGCGCCGCTGCCGTTGAGGAAGTTCTCGTGGCCCTTCATCACGCCCGAATCGAGGATGGCGATGCCCACGCCGCTGCCGTCGAGGCCGGTGTAGCTCGACTTGCTGGCGTAGCTGCGCACGTTGGGGGCGAGCGCACCGGACATCAGCTCGAGCGTGCTGGCGGTGCGCTGCACGGCGCGGTTGGGCGTCACGTAATCGACATCGCTGCGCGCGCTGATCGTGGAGACCGCAGCGGCCGGCAACGTGGCCGTGACCATGCGCAGGCCGGGCATGCGCACATGGACCGAGCCGCCGGCGGCCTTGACCGCGTCACGCACGGCCTTCATGTCGGCGTCCGTCGTCTTGGCGACGATGATCACCTGCACCTGGCGCACGCCGTTGACATCCTTGGCCCACTTGGCCTTCGGCGTAAGCGGCGCGGACACGGCCGATTGGAGGTCCTTGGCCACCTTGTCCTTGCGCGCCTTGACCGGTGCCGCTGATGCGGTGGTCAAGGTGAACGTGCCGGACAGCGCCATCGCTACGGCCGTGAGCAGCGAAACGCCGCGCCGCAGCAGGCTGCGGCGTTCGATCAGCACCGTGAACCGGGACTGGTTGTCTTTCATCGTGAGCTCCCTGAGTTATCGATCCGAAGGACCGGACTTGTGTCCAATCGATACGGCGAATGCTAGAGAAAGGCTCTCGAATGCAACAGGGTGTAGCTTGTTTGCGGGTGCGCAATTCACGCGGCGCAGTTCACGTCGGACCTTCGCTGCCCGCGCTTCGTGATCTGCGTCACGCCGCGGGCGAGGCGCGTGTTACAGCGCCCCCGCGAGATCCCGGGAGGCGGGGACACCCGGTCGCGGGTGCGCGTGGCGCACTGCAGTCAGCACTGCGCGTGCGGTTACTTCGGCGGCCAACATACCGAGCAGGGCGGGCGAAGGGGCCTGCGTGTTCGCTCCCGTGGCCAACGCGAACAGCGTGTCGCCATCGAACGGCGTGTGCGCCGGCAGCAGCGTGCGCGCCAGGCCGTCGTGCGCCATCGATGCGAGCTGCGTGCACTGAGCCTTGTCCAGGCACGCGTCGGTGGCCACCACGCCGATCGTGGTGGCGCCGCCGGCACGCAAGCTCTCGGGCAGCTCGCCGCGCAGCAGCGCCTCGGTGCTGTGCATCAGGTGCAGGCTGGTGGCGCTCTTGCGCGCGCCGGCGATCAGCGCGCCGTCGCTCGGGTCGACCACGTCGCCAGTGGCGTTGACCACCATCAGCGCGGCCACCGTGACGCCTGCGGCGGTGAGCGAAGCTGTGCCGATGCCGCCGGCCATCGCGCGCTCGATGCCGTAGAGCTTGCCCAGCGTTGCGCCGGCACCGGCGCCGACGCTGCCTTGGGCCGGCGGCTGGGCCGAGGCGGCCTCGCAGGCTGCAAAGCCGGCGGCGGCATCGGGGCGGATCGACGTGTCGCCGTGCCACAGGTCGAAGATCACGGCCGCCGGCACGATCGGCACGCGCACCGCGCCGACGGCGAAGCCATGCCCGCGCTCTTCGAGCCAGCGCATAACGCCGCCGGCAGCGTCCAGGCCGAAGGCGCTGCCGCCGGCGAGCAGCACCGCGTGCACCCGATCGACGGTGTTTTCCGGCCGCAACAGGTCGGTTTCGCGCGTGCCCGGTGCGCCGCCGCGAACGTCCACGCCGCAGACCGCGCCCTGCGGGCAGAGCACCACCGTGCAGCCGGTGGCGCGAGCGGTGTGCGTGAAGTGGCCGACCGCGAGGCCGGCGACGTCGGTGATGGCGTCCTTCAAGCGAACACGCCGGCGCTGTCGGCCATGCGCTCGCTGACTTCACCCAGGTGATGCAGCGTATCGCCGAAGGCCATTTCCAGCATCGTCAGGCGCTTGAAGTAGTGACTCGCCGCCACCTCGTCGGTGACGCCGATGCCGCCGTGCAGTTGAATGCACTGCTGGCCGACGAAGCGCATCGACTGCCCGAGCTGCACCTTGGCCTGCGACAGCGCGCGCCGTCGCTGCGGCGCCAGCGCGTTCAACTTCAGGCTGGCGAAGTAACTCATCCCCCGCGCCAGTTCGAGCTGCATCTTCACGTCGGCCATGCGGTGTCTCAGCGCCTGAAAACTCGCCAGCGTGGCGCCGAACTGCTTGCGCGTGTTCATGTACTCGACGGTGATTGCCACCAGCTTGTCCATCGCGCCGACGCCTTCGGCGCAGGCCGCGGCAATGCCGATGTCGATCGCGCGTTCGAGCGCGGGCAGGCCCTCGGCGCTCTGCAACGCGGCCGGCGCGGCATCGAGCACCACGTCGGCGGCGCGGGCGCCGTCTTGCGTCGGGTAGGCGCGCACCGCGCAGTGCGCGCGTTCGACGAGGAACAGGCCCACGGGTGCCGCCTCGTGCGGCGCCATGCGCGCCGGCACGATGAAGGCGTCGGCCTCGTCACCGGCCGGCACCAGGTGCTTGGCGCCGGTGAGCGCCCAGCTGCCCCCCTGCTGCACCGCCGTGGTGGCCGGAGCTTCGATGCGGTAGCGCGCAGCGCGCTCCTGCTGCGCCAGCACGACCAGCGCGCTGCCGTCGGCCATGCGCGAGAGCCACGCCGCGTCGCTGACCAGCGCCGGCGCGATCAGCGCACCCGCGGCATACGGCGCATTGACCAGGCCGCGGCCGAGTTCTTCCATCACCACCATCGCCTCGACGGCCCCTTGCCCCAGGCCGCCGTGTTCCGGCGCGATGGCCAGACCGGCAAGGCCGAGTTCGGCGAGCTCGCGATAGACCTCGCGCGTCTTGCCGCCTTGCTTCGCAATCGCGTGGCGACGCTCGAACGCAAAGTCTTTTTCGACCCAGCGCGCGACGGCGTCGCGCAACGCGTTCTGATCGTCGGTGAAATCGAAGTCCATTTCAGCTCCCCAGCACGGTTTGGGCGACGATATTTCGCTGCACTTCGTTAGAACCGCCGTAGATCGACGTCTTGCGGTAGTTGAAATAGGTCGCTGCCAACGGCGCGCAGTGCGCCGCACCGACATGGTCGCCCTGCCAGCCCGCTTCCATCGCCTCGCGGATGAAGGGCAGCGCAAACGGCCCGGCGGCGAGCATCATCAGCTCGGTGTAGCGCTGCTGGATCTCGCTGCCGCGGATCTTCAACAGGCCAGCCACGTCGAGCGACTGCTTGCCGCTTTTCTCTGCGGAGAGGACGCGCAGGACCATCATCTCCAGCGCCACGACATCGACTTCGAGAAGCGCGATCTGATCGCGAAAGCGCCCATCGGCGTGAGGACCGCTGCACAGCCCCTCGGCCTTGGCGATGCGCTTCAAGCGCTCCAGCTCGCGCTTGGAGCGGTTGACGTCGGCGATGCCGGTGCGCTCGTGGGCGAGCAGGTGCTTGGCATAGGTCCAGCCCTTGTTTTCTTCGCCGATGAGTTGATCGGCCGGCACCTCGACGTTGTCGAACCAGACCTCGTTGACCTCGTGGCCGCCGTCGAGCATGACGATCGGCCGCACCGAGACGCCCGGCGTCT
>JANNJX010000174.1:0-1687 GCA_031396005.1 Burkholderiales bacterium | reverse complement strand
GTGCGCCACCCCGAGGTGCTCAAGCTCTTCGACGTGCTGCCCGCCACCACCGGCACCATCGGCCTGGGCTGGGGCATCACCGGCATGCGCGCGATTTTCTCGTCGAAGGATCTGCAATCGCTGGCCGACATCAAGGGCATGAAGCTGCGCATCAACCCGACGCCCGTCTACCGCGACTTCTACCAACTGCTGGGCGCGGCGCCGACGCCGATCCCGACGCCGCAGGTGTACGACGCCATGTCCAACGGGCAGGTCGATGGACTCGAAGCCGACCTGGAGTTCTCCTGGAACCAGCGTTTCGACAAGGTCTCGAAAGTCATCTTGCAGATGAATGCGGTCTTCATGCCGTTCGCCGCGATCGTGTCCGGTCGCGTCTGGCAGACGTTCTCGGCGGCCGACAAGGAGCTCGTCACCAAGACGGTCAAGGAGACTCTCGATGAACAGATCGATGGCTTGGCGGCCAACGAGCCGGCCTTGATCGAGAACTTCAAGAAGGCGCCGATTCCCATCCGCCAGGTGGCGGTTGCCGACACGGAGGCCGTGATCGCCGCGTTCGACAAGATCTGGTTGCCGCAGGCACCGGTGATCACCAGCCTGCGCAAGATCGGCGCGTCGATCACCTAGCGATTAACCGTTCGCCCTGAGCCTGTCGAAGGGCTTCGACAGGCTCAGCCCGAACGGGGTTCTCTGTATCGTGGATACCGTCTCGACAATGGAGCTGATGATGAGCAAGAACGTTTTTTCGGGCGTCCTGCCCGCCCTGATGACGCCCTGCAAAGCCGACCGCACGCCCGACTTCGATGCGCTCGTTCGCAAAGGCTAGGAGCTGGTCGCCGCCGGCATGGCGGGCGTGATCTATTGCGGCTCGATGGGCGATTGGCCGCTGCTGACCGACGAGCAGCGCATGACGGGCGTGGAAGGGCTGGTGAAGGCCGGCCTGCGGGTCATCGTCGGCACCGGCGCGCAGAACCCGATGCGGGCCGCGGCCCTGGCGGCGCATGCCAAAAAAACGGGCGCCGCCGGCCTGATGGTGATCCCGCGGGTCTTGTCGCGCGGGTCGTCGGCCGCCGCACAGTACGCGCACTTCGCGGGCATTCTCGAGGCCGGTGTCGACCTGCCGGCGGTGATCTACAACAGCCCGTACTACGGCTTCGAGACCAAGGCCGAGCTGTTCTTCGCGCTGCACGAGAAGTACCCGCATCTGGTCGGCTTCAAGGAGTTCGGCAGCGCCGAGGCCCTGAGCTACGCGGCCGAACACATCACCGGCCGCTCGCAAGCGCTGACCCTGATGGTCGGCGTCGACACGGAAGTCTTTCACGGCTACGTCAACTGCGGTGCGACGGGCGCCATCACCGGCATCGGCAATGTGCTGCCCAAGGAAGTGCTGCACTTGGCCGCGTTGTGCCAGAAGGCCGCCAACGGGGACGCCGCGGCGCGCCGTCAGGCGCTGGAGCTCGAGGCGGGGTTGAAGGTGCTCTCGACCTTCGACGAGGGAGTCGATCTGGTGTTGTTCTACAAGTACCTGATGCTGCTCGAAGGCAGCCCCGAGTACGAGCTGCACTTCAACCCGACCGATGCGCTGTCGGAAAGCCAGAAGACGTTTGCGCGAAACCAGTTGAAGCTGTTCAAGGCCTGGTACGCGTCGTGGGCGAAGCAATGAAGATCACCGCGATCAAATACTGGCAGG
>JANNJX010000156.1:0-2753 GCA_031396005.1 Burkholderiales bacterium | reverse complement strand
GTCGTTGCTCATCGCGCCGCCGTTGCGCAGGGCCTTGGCACGCGCGAGTGCATCGCGTAACGCGCTGTCGCCGGCGTAGAGGAACTCGAGCCGCGCCACCAGATCGGGCGCGGGCTCGGGCAGCGCCGACGGCGCCCAGGTGTCGATGCGCTCGCTGCCGCGCAGCACCAGCGGCACCGCCGTGGTCAGCGCCAAGCCGCTGCGCTCTCGCTCCACGGACAGCGCACGGCCGAGCCAGCCGGTGGCGAGCTCGTACGGCTTGTTGCCGCCGGACTCCAGCACCTGCTGCGCATCGAAGTGCGAACGCTCGCGGTAGACGAGGCCGGTGGCGTGGATCACCAGCAGCTCGCGCTGTTGGTACATCGCATGCAGCGACGTCAGGTTCGGGTGCAGCGCGAAAGGTGTGTCGGGCAAGGGCAGCGGCGCACTCGCGTACTGCGCCAATGGGCCGCGTGCCGACGCGAAGTCGACGTCGCCGATTGCCGGCACGGCGGCCAGGCCGTCCATGCCGCCGCGCAGCAGCACGAAGACGAAGCGCGCGTCGTCGGGCGCGGCGTGGCGTGCGGTTTGCGCGAGCGTGAGCTGCAACGGCGCAGCCAGCAGCGCGGCGGTGGCGAGAAAGCGGCGGCGTGTGTTCATGGCACTCACTTTCAGCGACGTTGAAACTCGGGCGAGAGCAGCAACAACGCGAGCGCTTGTGCGCCGTCGGCCGCGCGTTCGATCTGCCTGGCGGTGCTGGCCGTGAGCAGCGGCCCGAGGCTCGAAGCCGCGAGCGCGCGCGCATCGATCTGCGTGCCGACACGATCGGCCACGCGCGTCGCCCACTCGACGCGCTTCCACACCGCGTCGGGCCCCAGCCACTCGGCAGCGGCATCCGGCCAGCCGGCAGGCGAGGGCGCGGCGTGCACGCGCTGGCCGAGCAGGCCCGCTCCGGCATCGGGTTGGCGCTCGAAGGCTTTGTTGCCGAGGCGCAGCACGCGCGCGCTCGACAGCACCATCTCTTCCGGCGACTTCAGTTTGGCCGGCGCGGCCGCCCACGCCTCGGGCGCACCCGCCAGCACGCGGTAGACGCTCGGCAGATCGCCGTCGCTGCGGCGAAAGGCTTGCGCCAGCCGATCGACCAGCGCCGGCGGCGGCTCGTCGGCGACGAAGTGGCGGGCGAGTTTGGTGGCGAGGTGCGTGGCGGTCGCCGGGTGACGCGACAGCGCGTGCAGCACCTGCGTCAAACCGTCCGGGCCTTCGGCGATGCGCTGGCCGAGCACGGTCTTGAAGCCCGGCTCGTGCCAAATCGGCTCGAAGCGCGTCGGGCTCGCTTCGCCGAGTGGGGACAGCGCCTGCCCGGCAGCAAAGCGTGGCGGCGGTGCGATGTCCGGCGCGTACGCATACGCCGGCACGCGCCAGCCGGTGAGCACGGCGGCGAACGCAGTGACGTCGGCTTGCGTGTAGACGCCGGTACGCGCTGCGGCGGCGCCGAGCGTGTGCAGCTCCAACACCTCGCGCGCCAGGTTCTCGTTCAGGCCGGTGATGCGCGGGCCTCGGCCGTCGTCGTTGCGCGATGCGGCGCGGGCGCGCTGTTGCACGACGCGCGACTGCGGCCCAGCGGACTGTTCGTTGTCGAGGTAGCGCAGCATGCCCGGGTGCATCACCGCGGCGCGCAGCAGGTCTTCGAAGCGGCCTGCAATGTGCGGCCTGATCGCTTCACGCTCGAACGCGCCGACGAGGCCGCGAACGCTCGCCTTTGCCATCGAGACGGTGAAGTGGTTGGCCCAAAACAGCGCCAGGCGTTCGGCGAAAGGACGCTGCGTGACGGCGGCCGTCGTCATGCGGGCGCGGATGTCGGCCTGCACGATCGCGCGAAAGTGCTCGCCGAACCGTGTCTCGGTCGATGCCATCTCTTTCATCGACTCAGTCTCGCGGCGCTGCTTGCGCTGCTGCACGAACTCAGCCAAGCGGCGCAGGCCGTCGGCCGCACTCGGCAGCGGCGTGGCGCCCGCGGCAACTTGCGCATCGGCCGGCCCGATCTGCGACGCCAGCCAGCCTAGTGCGTCGCCGCGCACTGCACCTTCGAATTGCGCTTCGCCCAGACCAAAGCGGTGCGCCGCGATCGCGGCTTGCAAGCTGCTGCTGCTCATGCCGTGCTCCCCATGTGCATGGCGAGCCTAACGGCAACGTGCCGCGCCGCGTTGGCGCGCGCCTCGACGTTTACCCAGCTTTACCTCGCCAGCAGAGCGTTCACCGCCGACACGTCGGCCGGCTGCAGGTTGCCTGCGGCCTGTCGCAGCCGCAGGCCGTTGACGACGACGTCGTAGCGCGCGCGGGACAGGTCGCGCTGCGTCGTGAAGAGCTGCGTCTGCGCGTTCAGCACGTCCAGGTTGACGCGCACGCCGACGCGGTAGCCGAGCTGCGTGGCTTCGAGCGCCAGTTTGCTCGACGACTCGGCGGCTTCGAGCGCCTTGACCTGCGCCTGCCCCGACTGCACGCCGAAGAAAACCTGGCGCGTGCTCTGTGCGACGCCGCGGCGTGCGGCATCGAGGTTGTTGCGCGCTTGCTCCTGCAACGACACGGTTTCCCTGACGCGGTTGTCGATCGCGCCGCCCGAGTACAGCGGCACGGCCAGCCGCACGCCGATCGACGCGCTCTTGGTGTTGCCGGCGTTGCCCTGCAACTCGGGGAAGCTGCCGGTGGCGCGGTTGCCGCCGAGCGAGCCTTCGAGCTTGACGGTGGGCAGGTGGCCGGCGCGGGCCTTGTCGTTT
>JANNJX010000153.1:0-2462 GCA_031396005.1 Burkholderiales bacterium | reverse complement strand
TGGCCTGCCCGGCAGGACTCGAACCTGCGACCCCCAGCTTAGAAGGCTGGTGCTCTATCCAGTTGAGCTACGGGCAGTCGATGCGGGCGCGCGAGAAACGAGTCCAACTTACCCGACGATCGCGAGTGTAGCGATCAGCCCGATCTCACCCGCGCGCGCTCGATCGCTTGCCCAATCAGGCGTTTCGCTTCATCGGCGTCGCCCCAGCCATCGAAGGTGACCCACTTGCCGGCTTCGAGATCTTTGTAGTGGGTGAAGAAGTGCTCGATCTGGCGCCACGCGATCTCCGGCAGATCGGTGTAGTTGTTGACGTGGCTGTAGCGCTGCGTCAGCTTGGGCACGGGCACGGCGACGATCTTCTCGTCGGCGCCGGCCTCGTCGGTCATCTTGAGCACGCCGATCGGGCGAACCGCGATGGCCGCACCCGGCATCAGCGGGCGCGTGTTGGCCACCAGCACGTCGCACGGGTCGCCGTCGCCGGAAAGCGTGTGCGGAATGAATCCGTAGTTGCCGGGGTAGCGCATTGGCGTGTAGAGGAAGCGGTCGACGATGAGCATGCCGGCCGCTTTGTCGAGCTCGTACTTGATCGGCTCGCCACCGATCGGCACCTCGATGACGACGTTGACCTCGTTCGGCGGGTCGCTGCCGATGGGGAGTTTGTCGAGATTCATCGTCAGAGCCGCTCGAACACCGCCGCGATGCCCTGCCCGCCGCCGATGCACATCGTCACCAGCGCATAGCGCCCGCCCGTGCGGTGCAGCTCGTAGATCGCCTTGGTGGCGAGAAACGCTCCGGAGCAGCCGATCGGGTGGCCGAGCGCGATCGCGCCGCCGTTCGGGTTGACCTTCTTCATGTCGAACTCGAGGCCGCGCGAGACGGCAATGGCCTGCGCGGCGAAGGCTTCGTTGCTCTCGATCACGTCCATCTGGTCGAGCGTGAAGCCGCCCTTCTTCAGCGCCAGCTTCGTCGCCGGGATCGGGCCCTCGCCCATGATCTCGTTGGGCACGCCGGCCACCGCGTACGAGGCCAGCCGCGCCATCGGCTTGTGGCCGGCGGCAGCCGCCACGGCGGCGTCGGCGAGCACGAAGAAGGCCGCGCCGTCGTTGATGCCCGAGGCGTTGCCTGCCGTCACCGAGCCGCCCTCCTTCTTGAACGCCGGCTTCATCTTGGCCAGCGTTTCCATCGTCGTGTTCGGCTTCACATGCTCGTCGGTGTCGAACGTGACCTCGCCTTTCTTCGTCTGCTTGACGATGGCGACGATCTGCGACTTGAAGCGCCCTTCGGCGATCGCCGCTGCGGCCTTGCGGTGCGACTCGACTGCGAGCGCGTCCTGCTGTTCACGCGTGATGCCCCACTTGGCGGCGAGGTTCTCCGCCGTGATGCCCATGTGGCCGACACCGAACGGGTCGGTCAGGGTGGCCACCATCATGTCGATCAGCTTGGTGTCGCCCATGCGCGCGCCGCTGCGCATCGCCGCGGACAGGTAGCCGCCGCGGCTCATCACCTCGACGCCGCCGCCGACGCCGTAGTCGCAATCGCCGATTAGGATGTTCTGCGCCGTCGTCACGATGCCCTGCAAGCCCGACGAGCACAACCGGTTCACCGACATCGCCACCGACTCCATTGGGAGCCCGGCCTGGATCGCGGCGACACGCGCCACGTAGGCAAAGCGACTGTCGGTGGGGATCGTGTTGCCCACCGTCACGTAGTTGATCGACTTCGGATCGACGCCGGAGCGCTTCACGGCTTCCTTCATCACCGTGCCGGCGAGCTCGGCCGGTTCGATGTCGGCGAGCGCGCCGCCGAAGGTGCCGATCGCCGAACGGGCTGCGCCCAAGACCACCACATCACGTTTGCTCATGACTCATCTCCTTGAATTCAATCGGCGCGGACCTTCACGTAGCGTCCGGGCGCCGGCTCGATCGGTGGGTGCCTGGTGTCGCCCAGGCGCTTCGGCGCGGCTTGCGCCTTGCCGGCGTGTAGTTTCAGCCACTTCATCCAGTGCGTCCACCAACTGCCTGGGACTTCCTTGGCCGCGGCCAACCAGGCTTGGGCGTCGTCACCGGGCTTGCCGCCGGTCCAGTAGCTGCGCTTGTTCTTCGAGGCCGGGTTGATGACGCCGGCGATGTGGCCGCTGGCGCCGAGCACGAACTGCGTCGGCCCGCCCAGCAGTTGCGTCGATCGGTACGCGGCGCGCCACGGCACGATGTGATCCTCCTGCGTGGCCAGCACGTAGCTCGGCATGTCGACGCGGCGGAGATCGACGCTCGTCTCGCAGACCTTCACCCGGTCCGGCACGCACAGGTTGTTCTCGAGGTAGGTGTTGCGCAGATACCAGGCGTACATCGGCCCGGGCAGGTTGGTGCTGTCGGCGTTCCAGTACAGCAGGTCGAAGGCGGCAGGCGCCTGGCCCTTCAGGTAGTTGCTGACGACGTTGGGCCAGATCAGGTCGTTGGCGCGCA
>JANNJX010000148.1:0-4817 GCA_031396005.1 Burkholderiales bacterium | reverse complement strand
TTCGTTGCTGATGACGTCGAGTTTTTTCTGCACCTCGCCTTGCACGTTCTCGGTGTGGGCGCTGCCGAGCACGTCGCCGAGCGCGCCCTTGTTGACCGAGATGGCGATGGCCTTGCAGGCGCGGGCGACGATCTCGATCAAGAGCCGCAACTGGGCGGGGATGCGACCGTGCTCGCGCTGTTGTTCGACGAGGTATTGGGTGAGGCTGACGCGCTTCATCTCAGTTTTGGCTCAGCGCCCGCTCGACGATCTCGCGCACGCCGATCGACAAGTCTTTCTTCTCCGCCACGCGCACGATGGCTTCACGCGCGGCGCTGCGCCACGGCTCGGCCAGGTGCATCCAGCGGTCCATCGCACGCGTGATGCGCGCGGCCAGCGAGCTGTTGAAGCCGTCGATCTCGCGCACTGCATCGGCCCAGAGAACGTAGCCGCCGGCGTCGGCGCGATGAAACGCGGCCGGGTTGCCGGTGCACAGAGCCTGGATCAGACTGCGCGCGCGGTTCGGGTTGGCCAGCGTGAAGTCGGCGTGTTGCAACAGCCGCTTGACGCGGGCGAACGTGCGGCCGTCGGCGCGCTCGGGCATCAGCGCCTGCACGGCGAACCACTTGTCGATCACCAGCGCCTCGTGCTTGAAGCGGGCGTGGAAATGGTCGAGCGCGCGGTCGGCGAGTTCGGCATGCGATTCGGTCAGTGCCGTCAGCGCGCCGAGGCGCTCGGTCATGTTGCCGGCTTCCTTGACGCGCTGCCAGGCGCGGCCCGGCCAGACGGTGTCGCCGCTCTTTGCAGCGTCCAGGCACAGCATGCACAGCGCGAGGTTGGCCAGCGCACGCTGGCCCGCTGCCTGCGGATCGGGGCTGTAGGCGCCTTGGACCTGATGCGCATCGAAAGCCCAGGCCCAATCGTCGCGCAACTCGCGCGCTAGTTGCGCCAGCATCACCTCGCGCACCGCATGCACGCGCTGCGGGTTGACGGCGGCCAGCTGCTCGGCGAGCAGGTTCTCGTCGGGCAGCGTCAACACCAGCGCCTTGAACGCGGCGTCGAGCAGCGGATGCCGCAGCACGCTGCGCATGGCGTCGATGAAGGGCGCGTCGAGCAGCGGTTCGCGCTCGCCCCGAATCGCGCCGAGCAAACGGTTCTGCGCCAGGCGCTGCCCCGACTCCCAGCGGTTGAACGGGTCGCTGTCGTGTTGCAGCAGCACCAGCAGGTCGGCATCGGACAGTGGCTCGGCCAGGATCACCGGCGCCGAGAAGCCGCGCAGCAGCGACGGCACCGGCTCGGCGTCGACGTTGACGAAGGTGAAGAAGTTCTTTGCCGCGTCGAGCACCAGCACGCGCTCTGCTGCGTCGAAGGCGGGCTCGTCCTCGAGCTGCACCGGCAACGCGCCGCCGTCGCGGCCGATCAGCGACAGCGCCATCGGGATCACCTGCGGCAGCTTGCCGTCGCCGACCTGCTGCTCGAAGCCGAGCGTGTAGGTGCGCGTGTGCGCGTCCCAGCGCCCGCGCGCGGTGACGCGTGGCGTGCCGGCCTGCGAGTACCAGCGCTTGAACGCATCGAGGCGCCGCGTCAGCGTGCTGTTGGGGTTGGCGTCGGCGATGGCTTGCGCGAAGTCATCGCAGGTCACGGCCTGACCATCGTGGCGCTGGAAGTACAGGTCCATGCCGCGGCGAAAACCCTCGCGGCCGACGAGCGTGGCCATCATGCGCACGACCTCGGCGCCTTTTTCGTACACGGTGGGCGTGTAGAAATTGTCGATCTCGACGTACGCATCGGGCCGCACCGGGTGTGCCATCGAGCCCGCGTCTTCGGGGAACTGCATCGCGCGCAGGCGCTTCACGTCGTTGATGCGGCAGGCCGCGCGCGCGCTCGCGTGGCCGGCCATGTCCATCGAGAACTCCTGATCGCGGTAGACCGTCAGGCCTTCCTTCAGCGAGAGCTGGAACCAGTCGCGGCAGGTGATGCGGTTGCCGGTCCAGTTGTGGAAGTACTCGTGACCGACCACGGCTTCGATGCCGTGGTAGTCGCTATCGGTCGCGGTGGCGGGGCTGGCCAGCACGTACTGCGTGTTGAAGATGTTCAGGCCCTTGTTCTCCATCGCGCCCATGTTGAAGTCGCCGACGGCAACGATCATGAAGCGCTCCAGGTCGAGCGCCAGGCCGAAGCGGTGCTCGTCCCAGACGATCGAGGCCACCAGCGATGCCATCGCATGCTCGGTCTTGTCGATGTCGTCGCGGTGGGTGTAGATCTCGAGCAGGTGCTCCTTGCCCGAGCGTGTCTTGATCTGCTGCCGTCGCACCGAGAGCTTGCCGGCGACGAGCGCAAACAGGTAGCTCGGTTTCGGAAACGGGTCGTGCCACTTGGCGAAGTGGCGACCATTGTCCAGCCCGCCTTCTTCGACCAGGTTGCCGTTGCACAGCAGCACCGGGTACTTGGCCTTGTCGGCGCGCAGCGTGACGCTGAACACGGCCATCACGTCGGGCCGATCGAGGAAATAGGTGATGCGGCGAAAACCCTCCGCCTCGCACTGCGTGAACAGCCCCGAACCCGAGGCGTACAGTCCCGAGAGCTGCTTGTTCTTGTCGGGCGCGCAGGTGTTGCGCAGCTCGAGCGTGAAGCGCTCACCCTCGGGCGGGTTGTCGATGATCAGCGAGCCGTCGTCACCGTGACGGAACGACACGCTCTGGCCGTCGGCCATGACGCGCAGCAACGACAGGCCATCGCCCTGCAGCACCAGCGGCGCGCGCATGACATTGGCGTTGCGCTCGACGGCTAGCAAGCTGGCGACGATGGTCTTGGCGCCGTCGAGATCGAAGGTCAGGTCAGCCTTGCGGATCCAGAACGGCGGCTCGGCGTAGTCCTCGCGGCGGATCAGCGGCGCAGCGCCTTCACGCATCAGCATCAGCATGGTTGTTGTTCTCCATCAACTTCGTGAACCAGGCGGCTCGTGACTGCCCGGCGTAGTGGTCTATCGCAGTGAGCACGTGCGGACCTGCAAGTTCTTGTGCGCTGTGGCCGGTGCAGACGGCCACGGCACGCATGCCGGCGCGGCGCGCGGCTTGGATCCCCAGCGGTGCGTCCTCGAAGACGACGCAGTGTTCGGGGGAGACGTTCAGGCGCCGCGCCACTTCGAGAAAGATCGCCGGCTCGGGTTTGCCGGGCAGGCCTTCGTCGCCGCCGACGACGGCGTGCGGCGCGTCGTCGAGCGCCAGGTGTTCGAGTGCAAAGGCGATGTTGTGCGCATCGCCCGCGGTTCCGACGCCGGTCTTCAAGCCGAGCGAGCGCGCGTGCGACGCAAAGGCGCGAAAGCCCGCGACTTCACGGAACGCCGGCGGCGCAAAGGCCTTGCGGTACAGCGCTTCCTTCTGCTGCACGAGCCGCAATGATTCATCGCGCGCGATCGGCCGATCGAACAGCGCCTGCATGCACTCGGCGCCGGTGCGGCCGGTGGTGCGCCGCATGATCTCGTCGATGCCGATGCCGATGCCGTGCAGCGCCGCGAAGTGGATCCACGAATCGCGGTGAAACGGCATCGAGTCGATCATGGTGCCGTCCATGTCGAAGATGAGGGCTCGGGTGCGCGTCATCGACGCATCACTCGGAGAACTCATGGACGGCCAGGCGGCAACGCTCCACCGCGCGCGCGAACTGCCGGTCGCCGGTGGCGACGCGCTCGCAACCGTAGGACTGCGCGCAGGCCAGATGCACCGAGTCGAGCGTGGCCAGGGGCACGCCCGGTTCGCGGATCAGCCGCGTCGCGTGCGGGATCACGTTGAGGTCGAAGGGCTGGATCACCCAAAGCGCCGCTTCGAGGTCGCGTGCGAGGGGGTCGCGCACGGGCACAGCGAAGTCGCCGTCGATCTCGCGCTGACGCAGGCGGCGCTGCAACGTCGACTCGACCTCGGTCAGCGTGAGCGGCGAGATCAGCATTTCATCGGATTCTTCCGCCACGAAGCGCTCCCAACGGTGCGAGGCCCTTTCAGGCAAGTAGCGCTTGACCAGCGCACTCGTGTCCACATAGATCGCCATGCCGGGCTTCAGTGACACGTGGGGCGCCACGCTCAAACCCCTTGTTTCAGGCTGGCCTGGATGAAGACATCGAGGTCGCCATCCAGCACCTTCTGCGTGTTGCTGATCTCGACGTTGGTGCGCAGATCCTTGATGCGGCTGTTGTCGAGCACGTAGCTGCGGATCTGATGCCCCCAGCCGACATCGGTCTTGCTGTCTTCGAGTTTCTGCTGCGCCACCCTCTGCTTTTGCATCTCGTGCTCGTACAGGCGCGAGCGCAGCATCTGCCAGGCTTCGTCACGGTTGCGGTGCTGGCTGCGGTCATTCTGGCACTGCACGACGATGTTGGTCGGGATGTGCGTCAGCCGCACCGCCGAGTCGGTCTTGTTGATGTGCTGGCCGCCGGCGCCGCTGGCGCGGAAGGTGTCGACGCGCACGTCGGCCGGGTTGATCTCGATCTCGATCGAGTCATCGACTTCCGGATACACGAAGAGCGACGCGAACGACGTGTGGCGCCCGCCCGACGAATCGAACGGACTTTTGCGCACCAGCCGGTGCACGCCGGTCTCGGTGCGCAGGTGGCCGAAGGCGTAGTCGCCCTCGACCTTGATCGTCGCCGAGCGGATGCCGGCGACGTCGCCCTCGGTCTCTTCCATGACCTCGGTCTTGAAGCCTTTGCGCTCGCAGTACTTGAGGTACTGGCGCAGCAACATGGCGGCCCAGTCGCAGGCTTCGGTGCCGCCGGCGCCGGCCTGGATGTCGATGAAGCAGTTCAGCGGATCGGCCGGGTTGTTGAACATGCGGCGGAACTCGAG
>JANNJX010000147.1:0-15280 GCA_031396005.1 Burkholderiales bacterium | reverse complement strand
GCCTGCAGCGGCCGGCCGACCTCAGGCCGGAGGCCCTGGGCCTGTGCGGCGGTCAGCAAGCCGGCGGCGATCAGGGCGGCGGTGAGGGCAGCGCGAAGCGATTTCATGTTGAGCAACTCTTTGCGGAAAAGTGAAGCGGGGATCGTTCCACCACTGGTAACGATCCCCGCAGGTTTCGGGCCTACAACTCGGTAGCGGTTCAGTTCAGGAACTGTTCGTTACCGACCATGCCGATCTTGCTCACGCCCTGGCGCTGCGCGCTGGCCATGATCGCGGCGACATGTTTGTAGGTGACGAGCTTGTTCGGCCGCAGATGCACCTCGGGCTGGTCGGTCACCGGCAGTTGACCCCATTCGGCGAGCTTGGCGTCGAGTTCGGGCTTGCTCATCAGCGTGCCGTTCAGGCCGATCGTGCCGTCGAAGTCGACGTCGATGCGCATCACCTCGGGCAGCTTGGTCGGCTGCACGTTGCTCGGCGTCGGCATGTTGAGCTTGACCGCATGCGTCTGGATCGGGATGGTGATGATGAACAGGATCAGCAGCACCAGCATGACGTCGATCATCGGCGTCATGTTCACTTCGACCATCGGCTCGTCGTCGCCGCCGGGAGCGCCTACTTGCATGGACATGTTGCTTACCTCGTGACGCCGCCGGCCGGCGGTTCGGTGATGAAGCCCACCTTCAGGATGCCGGCGCGCTGGCAGGCCACGATGACGCGGCCGATCGATTCGTAGCGCACCTCCAGATCACCGCGGATGTGCACTTCGGGCTGCGGGTCCTTGACCGCCACTGTCTTCAGCCGCGCCACCAGCGTCTCGGTGTCCGACAACCGCTCCATGCCCCAGTGCACGTCGCCGTCGCGGTTGACCTGGATGACGATGTTCTCGGGCTTGGTCTGCGTCGGCAGATTGCGCTCCTTGGGCAACTCCATCCTGATCGACTGCGTCACCACCGGCACGGTGATGAGGAAGATGATCAGCAGCACCAGCATCACGTCGACCAGCGGCGTGGTGTTGATGGTGGAGTTCATCTGCTCTTCGCCGTCTTCGTCGGCGGTGCCTACGTTCATGCCCATGGCAGTTTCCTTGCGTGGAGCCGCTGCGGCTCAGCGCTTGCCAGCGAGAAGAACGTTCTGCAGGTCGGCCGAGAACGCGCGCACGCGCTCCATCGCGCCCTTGTTGCGGCGGATCAGCCAGTTGTAGCCCATCACCGCCGGCACCGCGACTGCCAGGCCGATGGCCGTCATGATCAAGGCCTCACCGACCGGGCCCGCCACCTTGTCGATCGAGGCCTGACCCGAAATGCCGATCGCGGTGAGTGCGTGGTAGATGCCCCAGACCGTGCCGAACAGGCCGACGAACGGCGCGGTGGAGCCAACGGTGGCGAGGAACGCCAGACCGTCCTGCAGCCGGTTCTGTATGTTCTCCGTGGCGCGGCCGATGCTCATGCCGATCCAGGTGTGCTTGTCGATCGTGTCGGTCATGCCGCCGGAGTGGTGGTCGCTGGCCTTCATGCCGGTTTCGGCGATGAAGCGGAAGGCGCTGCCTTCGTCGAGCGAGTCGGCGCCCTTGCGGATCGAGCCGGCGTTCCAGAACGTTTCGCCCGCGGCCTTGGCGCTGCGCATCAGCTTGCTCTGCTCGAACAGCTTGGTGAAGATGATGTACCAACTGCCCATCGACATGATCACCATGATGAAGAACGTCGTCTTCGTGACCATGTCGCCGTCGCGCCACATCGCTTCGAGGCCGTACGGATTGTTGACCGTTTCCTTGGCCACCGCGGGTGCCGCTGCTGGAGCGGCCGGCGTGGCCGCAGCCGGCGCGGTAGCGGGCTCGGACGCGGCTTGCGCCAGCGCCACCGTCGGCAGGCTCGACGCCAGTGTGGCGACGACGATCAACGCGGCCATCAAGGGCGCACGAACGAGTTGGATCAAAGACATGGTTCCTCCGGGAAACGAATGCGCGATTCGAAGTGCAGCCGCGCGACAGCGTGAATCAAACGTGGGTGAAGGCAAGACAGGCTGCGGGCCGTGCTGGCTGCTCACTCGAGCTTCCAGACATATTCCACCGTGGTCGCCGCGCCGACGGCTTGGCCGCTGGCATCGCGTCCTGGGCGGAAAGTGCAGCCGCTGAGTGACGTGACCGCAGCGCGGTCGAGCAAGCGGTGCTCGCGCGACGCGCCGGATGTTTTGACGACGTCGGCGCTGACGACTTTGCCAGTGGCGTCGATGCTGAACTTGATGGCCGTCGTGCCCGTGGCTTCGGCCTTCAGCGCCGCGGCCGGGTAGTCCGGCTTGCACGCCGAGACATTGGTGATGGCCGGCTGTGCGGCCACTGGCGCCGGTGCAGCAGGCGCTGGCGGCGCAGCCGGCGCAGGTGCCGGCGCGATCGTCACCGGCGTCGGCGGCGGCGGTGTCGTCGTCTGCACCGTGATCGCCGGTGCGGGCGTTGGCGGCGGCGCCACCACCACCTCGGGCGGCGGCACGAAACTCGGCGGCGGCGGGGCCAGCTTGGGCGGCGGCGGAGGCAGATTTTCCGGCGGCGGCGGCGGCGGCCGGACCTCTTCGATGATCTTGGTTTCGATCGGGTTCTTGATCACCTCGACCACCTTGCGCGCCAGCCCGCTGACCAGCGCCCATCCGAGCAGGAGATGCATCAGGATCACGATGCCGATGCCGACAACGTGCTTGCCGGGTTTGCGCTGTTGATCAGCGTAGCTGTACGTCGTCGCCAAAACCGAACCTCCACAACACCCGGGGTGCGGGCGCTGCTTGCTTGCTCTCGAATTCTTCGATCTTTGCGCCGCCTCGTGGGCAACGGCGGTGTTGCACACCGCGAAGGGCGCGACTATATCGCCAAAGACCAAGGGCTCCGCTCGGTGCATCACCCTAGGGTTTTGCGCTGCGCGCAGCCCCGGGTTACAGCCCAATTTCCAGCGACGATTGCGGCTTGCCCGTGAAGCAGCTCGAGGTCCGATGCAACTGCCCTTAATGCCCGTCATGCGCTGGCGCGACGAGTGGCGCCAGCCCGGCGCGCTGCGCGCCGATGCGCTCGCTGGCCTCACCGGCGCCGTGGTCGTCTTGCCGCAAGGCGTTGCCTTCGCCACGTTGGCCGGCCTGCCGCCGCAGTACGGTCTGTACGCGGCGATGCTGCCGTGCATCGTCGCCGCGCTGTTCGGCGCCAGCCGCCTGATGGTGACCGGCCCGGCCAATGCGATTTCGCTGACGACGATGGCGCTGGTGGCGCCGCTGGCCGCCGTCGGATCGGCCGACTACATCGGCCTCGTGCTGACGCTGACGCTGCTCGTCGGCGTCATGCAGTTGCTGCTCGGCCTGGCGCGCGTCGGCGCGCTGGTGGACAAGGTGCCGCACTCGGTGGTCGTCGGCTTCACCGCGGGTGCGGCGGTGCTGATCGCGGCCAGCCAGCTCGGCACCGCGCTGGGCATCGACTTGCCGCGCGGGCATTCCGTGCTTTCGAATGTGCAGGCGGTGTTCGCGCGTTGGCACGACATCAATCCGGCGGCGCTGATTGTCTCGCTGCTGACGGTGACGCTCGCGATCGTCGCCAAGCCGCTGTCGCGCTGGGTGCCGGCGATGCTGGTGGCCGTCGTCGGCGGCTCGGTCGGCGCGTGGGTCGTGGCGCAGGCGATGCCGCAGTGGCCGGCTCTGGCCGCCGTACCGCCGTTGCCGGGTGCGATTCCGGCGTTGTCGTGGCCCGATCTGCGCCTGGAAACGGTGCGCAGCCTGTTCGGCGCGACGCTGGTGATGACCTTGCTGGCCCTCACCGAAGCCGGCGCGATCGCGCGCGCCATGGCGCGCCGGCACGGCGATGCGCTCGACGGCAACCAGGAGTTCATCGGTCAGGGCCTGGCCAACATCGTCGGCTCGTTTTTCTCCTCGATGCCGACCAGCGGCTCGTTCAACCGCTCGGGTGTTAACGCCGAAGCCGGCGCGCGCACGCCGCTGTCGGCGGTGTTCGCGTCGGTCTTTCTCGTCGTCATCCTCGTCTTCGTCAGCCCGCTGGCGAAGTGGCTGCCGTTGGCGGTGGTGTCGGCGCTGCTGTTCGTCGTTGCCTGGGGGCTGTTCGACACGCGCGAGATGCGCCGCATCTGGCGCGACGAGCCGGTCGAGCGCGCCGGCCTCTTGGTGACGCTGGTGGCCACGGTGACGCTGTCACTGGAGTGGGCGATCCTGCTCGGGCTGACGACCTCGCTGCTGGCGCAGCGGTTCAGTTCTTCACGTCGGGGCTGAGCTTGTCCAAACCCAGTTCGCGCAGCACCTCGTCGGTGTGCTCGCCGGGCCGCGGGCCGGGCGTGGGCTCGCGTGCGCCGCTCCTCGACAGGCGCGGTGCCGGCGCCGGCAGGGTGCGGCCCTGCACGTCGACAAACGTGCCACGCGCCGCGAGGTGCGGATGCAGCGGCGCTTCAGTCAGCGTCAGGACCGGCGCGAAGCAGGCATCGCTGCCTTCGAGCTTGTCGCACCAGTGCGCACGTGGCTGCGTCTTCAACAGTACGGCGATGCGCGCGCGCAGCGCGGGCCAATCCTCGCAGGCGTACTGGCGCGACGCATCGACATCGGCCAGCCCGAGCCGCTGCAACAGCTCGGCATAGAACTTGGGCTCGATCGCGCCCAAGCTGACGTGCTGGCCGTCGGCGCATTCGAAGACGTCGTAGAACGGCGAGGTGCCGACAAAGAAGTTGCGCGCCGCATCGTCGCTCCACATGCCAGCGCCGCGGCGCTGGTGAACGATCGAGGTGAGGGCCGCCACGCCATCGACCATCGCCGCATCGATGACCTGCCCGCAGCCACTGCGCTGCGCTTCGAGCAGTGCGCAGACGATGCCGAAGGCGAGGAACATCGCGCCGCCGCCCATGTCGCCGACGAGCGTCGCCGGCACCATGGGCGCCTCGGCCGGTCGGCCGGCGAACGACATCGCGCCGGTGAGCGAGACGTAGTTGATGTCGTGGCCGGCGGCCTGTGCGAGCGGGCCGTGTTGGCCCCAACCGGTGACGCGGCCGTAGACCAACTTCGGGCAACGCGCCGCCACCGCGTCGGGAGAAAAGCCCAGGCGCTCCAAAACGCCCGGCCGGAAGCCTTCGATCAGCGCGTCGGCGCGTTCGATCAAAGCCCACGCCGCCTCACGACCGCGTTCGTGCTTCAGGTCGAGCGCCACGGAGCGCTTGCCGCGGTGCTCGTCGGCGCGCTCGCGCGACAGGTTGTCCGGGCGCTCGATGACGATCACCTCGGCGCCCATGTCGGCCAGCAGCATGCCGGCGAACGGCGCCGGGCCGAGGCCGGCGAACTCGACGACGCGGGTGCCGGTCAGTGCACCGGCGCTCACGATGCCGGCCACAGGTTTTGCATCGCCTGCGCGAAGCGCGCCGCGATGGCGCCACCGTCGATATGCTGATGCTCGCGCAGCACCCAGCGGCCGGCAACCATCACGTCGCGCCACGGCCGCGTGGCGCCGGCGAAGACGAGCGCGTCGAGCAGCGAGTCTTTCGGCACACCGAGCGTGGCCTCGCACGACGGGTCGGCGACGAGCAGGTCGGCGCGTGCGCCTTCGATGAAGCCCCACTGCGCATGCCCGGCCGCCGTGCCGCCGCCGGCGAGCACGCGCTCGAACAAGCGCGCGGCGGTGGCCGGTTCGCGCAACGGATCGGCGCCCACGTTGCGTTGGCGGCGCGTCAGGCGCTGACCCAACTCGAGCAAGCGCAACTCTTCGATCGCGTCGCGGCAGACCTGGCTGTCGGAGCCGATTGACAGCGGCGTGGCCGACGCCAGCCAGCGCGGCAGATCGGGCAGGCCGTCGCCGAGGTTGGCTTCGGTCGTCGGGCAGATGACGACGCCGGCGCCGCTCGCCGCCACCGCGTCGATCTCGTCGGGCAAGGCATGCGTGGCGTGCACGAGCTGCCAGCGCGCATCGAGCCGAGCGTGCTGGGCCAGCCAGGCGATCGGCCGCGCGCCGGTCGCGGCCAGACAGTCGTCGACTTCGGCCGTCTGCTCGGCGACGTGGATGTGGATCGGCCCGGCGCCGGCGCCGTTGGCGACGCGTGCGATCGACTCGGGCCGCGCCGCGCGCAGCGAGTGAATCGCCACGCCGCACGGCACGCCGAAGCCTTGCGCCGCGCGCTGCAACGCCAGCACGGCGTCGGCATCGGTGGCGAAGCGGCGCTGGTCGTCGCGCAATTCGGGCTGCGTGAAACCCGCGCGCTCGTAGAGCACCGGCAGCAGCGTCAGGCCAATGCCTGACGCCGTCGCCGCATCGGCCAGCGCCCAGGCCAGCGTGCCCGGATCGGCGTACGGAGAGCCGTCGCGGTCATGCTGCAGGTAGTGAAACTCGCAGACCTGCGTGTAGCCGCCGTGCAGCAGCTCGACGTAGAGCTGCGCTGCGATGTCACGCAGCGTCTCGGGCTCGATGCGCAGCGCCACGCCGTACATGCGGTCACGCCACGACCAGAAATCGTCGTGCGCCGAGTGGCGGCGCTCGGCCAGGCCGGCGAAGGCGCGCTGGAAGGCGTGGCTGTGCGCATCGACCAGGCCGGGCAGGGCGGGGCCGGCAAGCTCGGTGGCATCAGGCGGCGCCGCGACACCTGTTTGCACCTGCGCCCAGCGGCCGTTGCGATCGGCTTCGAGCAACACCGCTTCGGCCCAACGGCCTTGAACCCAGGCCCGCGGCGCCCACAGCAACAGGGTCATCGGACCCCCTGGGCGCTCCGCGCCGTCCCCCCAAGGGAGAGCGAGCGCTTTCGGAGCGGCCGTGCAGCGCTCACGCTCGCCAATCGATCATCGTGCGAACGAGCTTGCGCAACAGCGGCGTTGCTTCCCCCGCTTGCCCGTCGCTCCAAGCCGCTGGCGGACCTTCGTTCATGTAGGTGCGCCAGCACATCTCCAACTGCACGGCATGCACGCCTTGCGAAGGCTGGCCGTAGTGGCGCGTGATGTGCCCGCCCTTGAAGCGGCCGTCGGTGACATGCGTGAAGCGCCGTTGCGTCGCCATCGCCGTGATCAGCGCCTGGCGCAGCGAGGCTGAGCAACTGTGGCCATCGACGGTGCCGAGGTTCAGGTGCGGCAGCGTGCCGTCGAACAGCCAAGGCAGCTGGCTCTTGATGCTGTGCACATCGAACAGCACGGCGTGGCCGTGGGCGGCACGCACGCGTTGCACCTCGGCCGCGAGGGCATCGTGGTAGGGCTGCCAGAGCTCGTCGATGCGGCGCATGACCTCCACACCGTCGGGCTCGCTGCCTTCACGGTACAGCGGCTCGCCGGTGAAAAAGCGCGTCGGCACGAGCTCGGTGTTGTTGCTGCCGGTGTACATCGGCGTGTTGTCGCTCGGCCGGTTCAAGTCGATCACGTAGCGGCTCTCGCGCGGCACCAGCAGGCTCGCGCCGAGGTCGGCGGCAAAGGCATAGACGCGGTCGAGGAACCAGTCGGTGTCTTCGACCAGCAGGGCGCGTGGCTGGTAGTCCTTCTGCAGAGGCTCGGGAATCAGCGTGCCGACATGCGGCATGCTGATGACGAGCGGCGTCGTGCCCGGGTGCAGCGTGAAGCTCATGGCTGACCGCCGTAGATGCGTTGCCGCAACGGATTGACGCCGAAGCGATAGGCCAACTCGCGCGGGTGTTCAGCATCCCAGATCGCGAGGTCAGCGCGCAGGCCCGGCGCGAGGGACCCACGGTCTTTCAAGCCGAGTGCACGTGCAGCGTGCACGGTCACGCCGGCAAAGGCTTCTTCGGGCGTCAGGCGGAACAAGGTGCAGGCCATGTTGATCATCAACAGCAACGACAACGCGGGCGACGAGCCGGGATTGTGATCGGTCGCGATGGCGATCGGCACGGCGGCGGCGCGAAGCTCGGGGACGGGCGGCAGTTTGGTCTCGCGCAGGAAGTAGAACGCGCCGGGCAGGAGCATGGCGACCGTGCCGCTGGCGCTCAGCGCGGCGATGCCTTGCGCATCGAGATGTTCGAGGTGATCGCAGCTCGTGGCACCGTACTCGGCTGCCAGCGCTGCACCATGCTGGTTAGAAAGCTGCTCGGCGTGCAGCTTGACCGGCAGGTCGAGCGCGCGCGCTGCATCGAAGACGCGCCGCGTCTGCGCCAGCGTGAAGCCGATGGTGTCGCAGAAGGCATCGACCGCATCGACCAGGCCGCGCGCGTGCTGGCTGGCCAGCCAGCGGCAGGCGGCGTCGATGTAGTCGTCGGCGCGGCCGGTGTATTCCGGCGGCAGCGCGTGCGCGGCCAGCGAGGTCGTGCGCACCGACAGCGCCAGCTCGCGGCCGAGTCGGCGCGCCACGCCCAGGCAGCGCGCTTCATGCTGCTCGGACAGACCGTAGCCGGACTTGATTTCGAGCGTGGTCACGCCTTCGGCCATCAGAGTGCGGGCGCGCCGTTGCGCCGAGGCGAACAGCGCATCGTCGCTGGCAGCGCGCGTTGCTGCCACGGTCGAGGCGATGCCGCCGCCGCGGCGGGCGATCTCCTCGTAGCTTGTGCCTTGCAGGCGCAGCTCGAATTCGGCGGCGCGGTCCCCGCCGTAAACGAGGTGCGTGTGCGCATCGATCAGGCCCGGCGTGACGAGCGCGCCGTGCAGATCGAACTCCTGCTGCGGTTTGGCGGCGCGCGGAATCTCGCCTTCGACGCCGACCCAGACGATGCGCTCGCCCTCGGCCAGCAGCGCGCCGCGTGGGGTCCAGCCCCACGGCTGGAGGCCGTGCATCGTGGCGATGCGCGCGTGGCGCCAGAGGGTCATCGTCATAAGGACAGGTGCCAGCCGGGGATGGCAGGCAGTGGTTCTGTGGGGTCGTCGGTCCACCACAGTGTGCCTTCGGCAAACACGCCGCGCCAGCGTTGGCTCGGGTTTGGCTCGCGTTGCATCGAGGCCCGGCCGGCGCCGCGGCGCACCATCAGGTTCAGATCGCGCGTCGGGCCGTCGATCAGGTGGCACATCGGCGCGGTTTCGCCAGCAAAGGCGAAGGCGGCGTCCTGCACGCCCAGGCGCACCCGGCCGTGCGGCAACGACAGCACCACGCCCGCGCCCTCCAGCACTGCAAAGCAGCGGTCGATGCCGGCGAACGCCGAGAAGGGGCCATCGACATCGATCTCGGCGACGCTGACGCGAACCAGCCAGTCATCGGTGCGCGGCCACGCCAGCAGCTCGCGCGTGCGCCCGCCACCGTTGCGCCACGGCACGAGCGGGCAGTCGATCAATCGCACGGTGTTCATTCGGCCCCCAAGACCCTGCGGGTCGTCCCCTCGAGGGGGAGCCCGCACCTTCGGAGCGGCCGGGCGGTGCTCATGGCTCGAAGCTGCCTTCCAGGACATAACGCGTTCCCGGATGCACCAGGCGCGCGATCGTGATCGCGGCATTGCGCGTGAAGGTGCGCCGCGTGACGACGAGGCAGGGCTCGTCGTCGGCGATGCTGAGCAGCTTGGCCTCCTGCGCCGTCGGCCGCGACGACTCGATCGAGTACTGCGCGCGCCACAGCGCGGTGGCCTCGAACAGGTAGTGCGTGGGCGTCGTGCGCGTGAAATCCTGGTTCAGGTAGTCGGGCGCGCAGGCCGGGTTGACGTAGCGGTCTTCGCATTGGAGCGGCACGCCGTTCTCGAGGTGTGCAATCAGCGTGTGGAAGACGCGGCTGCCGCCGGCCACACCGAGTTGCGCCGACAGGGCGGCGCTGGCGCGCTCGGCGCGCTGCTCGTGGACGACGGCCTGGTGCTGGTGCCCGCGCGACTCGATCTCGTCATGCAGGTCGCGGATGGTCAGCGTCGACGACACGCGGTGCAGCGGCGCGGCGAAGGTGCCGACGCCCTGCGTGCGCTGCACCATGCCTTCGGCTTGCAATTCACGCAGCGCGCGGTTGACGGTCATGCGGCTGACGGCGAACTGCGCCACCAGTTCGGCTTCGGAGGGCATCAGTGCGCCGGGTGCCCAGCGGCCGCGCGCCAGGCCGTCCTTGAGGTGCTTCTTGACGCGGGCGTAGGGCGCCGCGGCGTTGGTGGAAACCATAAGCCGGATCGTAGTTGACTGTGGTTGTCTAGACAAGTAGAGTTCAACCCTGAACCCGGAGCTGCCGCCATGACCGATCTCTCCCGCCTGCAAAGTGTTGCCCAACCGCGCCCGGTGCGCTCGCCGCGCGGCACACAACTGGCCTGCAAGAGCTGGCTCACCGAAGCCGCTTACCGCATGCTGCAGAACAACCTCGACCCCGAGGTCGCCGAGAACCCGGATGCGCTGGTGGTCTACGGCGGCATCGGCAAGGCGGCCCGCAATTGGGACTGCTTCGAGGCCATCCTCACGGCCTTGAAGAACCTGAACGACGACGAGACGCTGTTGGTCCAGTCGGGCAAGCCGGTTGGCGTCTTCAAGACCCACACCGACGCCCCGCGGGTGCTGATCGCCAACTCGAACCTGGTGCCCAAGTGGAGCACCTGGGAGCACTTCAACGAGTTGGACCGCAAGGGCCTGATGATGTACGGCCAGATGACGGCCGGCTCGTGGATCTACATCGGCAGCCAGGGCATCGTGCAGGGCACGTACGAAACGTTTGTCGAAGCCGGGCGGCAGCACTTTGGCGGGTCGCTCGCGGGGCGCTGGATTCTCACCGCGGGCCTCGGTGGCATGGGCGGTGCGCAGCCGCTGGCGGCGACCTTTGCCGGCGCCTGCTCGCTGAACATCGAGTGCCAGCAATCGCGCATCGATTTCCGCCTGCGCTCGCGCTACCTCGACGAGCAGGCCACGGACCTCGACGATGCGCTGGCGCGCATCGCCAAGTACACCGCCGAGAAGAAGGCCGTGTCGATCGGCCTGCTCGGCAACGCGGCGAGCATCCTTCCGGCGTTGGCCGAACGATGCAAGAGCGCAGACGCCATCAAGCCCGATCTGGTGACCGACCAGACGTCGGCGCACGACCTGATCAACGGCTACCTGCCCGCCGGCTGGAGCGTCGAGCGCTGGCGCGCGGCGCAGGCCGATTCGCAGCAGCACGCCGCGCTGCGAGACGCGGCGGCGCAGAGCTGCGCCGTGCATGTGCGCGCGATGCTCCTGTTCCAGGCCATGGGCATCCCGACCGTGGACTACGGCAACAACATTCGGCAGGTCGCGTTCGATCAGGGCGTGACCAACGCATTCGACTTTCCCGGCTTCGTGCCGGCCTACATCCGGCCGCTGTTCTGCCGCGGCAAGGGGCCGTTCCGCTGGGTGGCGCTGAGTGGCGACCCCGACGACATCAAGAAGACCGACGCCAAGATGAAGGAGCTGTTCCCGCAAGACGCGCACCTGCACCGCTGGCTCGACATGGCCAGTGAGCGCATCGCCTTCCAGGGGCTGCCGGCGCGCATCTGCTGGATCGGTCTAGGCGAGCGGCACCGTGCCGGCTTGGCGTTCAACGCGATGGTGAAGAGCGGCGAGCTGAAAGCGCCGATCGTCATCGGCCGCGATCACTTGGACAGCGGCTCGGTGGCCTCGCCCAATCGCGAGACGGAGAGCATGAAAGACGGCAGCGATGCAGTCAGCGACTGGCCACTGCTCAATGCGCTGCTCAACACCGCCGGTGGCGCTACGTGGGTCAGCCTGCACCACGGCGGCGGCGTCGGCATGGGCTACTCGCAGCACTCAGGCGTTGTCATCGTCTGTGACGGCACGGACGCGGCGGCAAAGCGCATCGAGCGTGTGCTCTGGAACGATCCGGCCACCGGCGTGATGCGCCATGCCGATGCGGGCTATGAAGAGGCGATTGCTTGTGCGCATGAGCAAAACTTGAACCTGCCGATGGTCAACACGGAAGTGGGTCGTTGATGCGCCTGCGCCCCGGTGCGTTGACGCTCGATGAGTTGCTGGCCATTCATCGCGGCGACGGGCAACTCGAGCTCGATGCTGCAGCCTGGCCGTCGGTGCAGCGCAGCGCCGCCGTCGTGCAGGCCGCTGCAGCCGGCGACACGGCGGTGTACGGCGTCAACACTGGCTTCGGCAAGCTGGCCTCGACGCGCATCGGCGCCGCCGATCTGGCGACGCTGCAGCGCAACCTGATCCGCTCGCACAGCGTCGGTGTCGGCGAGCCGATGCAGGCCAGCGTCGTGCGCCTGGTCCTGGCGATGAAGGCGGCGAGCCTGGCGCGCGGCCACTCCGGTGTCCGGCCGGTCGTCATCGAGTCGCTGCTGGCGGCGTACAACGCTGGCTTGGTGCCGTGCATCCCGAGCCAGGGTTCGGTCGGCGCCTCAGGGGATCTGGCGCCGCTGGCCCACATGACGCTGGCCTTGATGGGCGAGGGCGATTGTCTTGTGAACGGTGTGCGTCAACCTGCGGCCGATGCGTTGCGTGCGGCGGACCTCACGCCGATCGCACTCGAAGCCAAGGAAGGGTTGGCGCTGATCAACGGCACACAGGTCTCGACCGCGCTGGCGCTTCACGCGCTGTTCACTTTCGAGCCGGTGCTCGAAGCGGCGCTCGTCGTCGGTGCGCTCACGGTGGATGCCGCGCGCGGCAGTGACGGACCGTTCGATGCACGCATTCACGCGCTGCGCGGCCAGCCTGGACAGATCGACGTCGCCGCGTACTACCGCCGACTGCTGGGCGGCAGCGCCATCCGCACGAGCCACCTCGAAGGCGACGACCGCGTGCAGGACCCGTACTGCCTGCGCTGCCAGCCGCAGGTGGTGGGCGCCTGCCTCGATCAACTGCGCCACGCCGCGCTCGTATTGCTGCGTGAAGCGAACGCTGTCACCGACAACCCACTGGTCTTTGCAGAGGACGGCGCGATGGTCTCGGGGGGAAATTTTCACGCCGAGCCGGTGGCGCTGGCCGCCGACGCGATGGCGTGCGCGATCGCCGAAGTCGGCGCGATCGCCGAGCGCCGCATCGCCATGCTGATCGACAGCAACGTCTCGCGCCTGCCGCCGTTCCTGACCGCCAACGCCGGCCTGAACAGCGGCTTCATGATCGCGCATGTGACGGCGGCGTCGCTGGCCAGCGAGAACAAGAGCCTGGCCCATCCGGCGAGCGTCGATTCGCTGCCGACGAGCGCCAACCAGGAAGATCACGTCAGCATGGCCACGTTTGCAGCGCGCCGCCTGCAGCCGATGATCGACAACGTCGCCCACATCCTGGGCATCGAGTGGCTGGCCGCGGCGCAGGGCATCGAGTTTCTGCGCCCGCTCGTCAGTTCGCAGCCGCTCGAAGCGGCACACGCCTTGCTTCGTGAGCATTGCCCGGCGATGCACACGGACCGCTACATCGCGCCCGACATCGAATCCGCCACCGCCTTGGTGCGTGACGGTTCGCTGTCGCGACTCTTTCGCACGCTGCCGGGGCTGCCCGCGCTGTGGATTCCCGCTTGATCAACACCCCCATGGAGAAGACATGAAGAAGATCGTGCTTGCGACCGCATTCGCAGTGGCTGCCGTCGTTTCTTTCGGCGCGACGGCGCAGGAGACGAAGGCAGCGACCGTTGGAATAGGCATCTCCGGCTGGACCGGCTTTGCGCCGCTGACGCTGGCCAACGAGGCCGGCATCTTCAAGAAGAACGGCCTCGACGTGTCGATCAAGAAAATCCCGCAGAAGGACCGCCACCTGGCCATCGCTTCGGGAGACATCCAGTGCGCGGCAACGACCGTCGAGACCTGGGTTGTCTGGAACGCCAACGGCGTGGCGACGACGCAGATTTTTCAGCTCGACAAGAGCTACGGCGCCGACGGCATGGTCGTCAAACCGGCCATCGCCAGCATCAAGGATCTGAAGGGCAAGACCATGGCGGCCGACGCGCCGGGCACCGCCACCTACTTCACGCTGGCCTGGATGCTGAAGAAAAACGGCCTGTCGATCAAGGACGTGACCGTCGTCAACCTGGCGCCGCAGGCCGCTGCCAACGCGATGATCGCCGGCACGTCCGGCATCGACGGCGGCATGACTTACGAGCCGTTCCTCTCGGCGGTGAGGTCCAAACCCGAGGCCGGCAAGATCATCGCCACCACGCTCGACTATCCGATGGTGATGGACACCTTCGGCTGCACGCCGAAGTTCCTCGCCGAGAACCCGAAGGCAGCGAAGGCGCTGGCCGACTCGTACTTCGAAGCGCTCGAGATGATCAAGAAGGAACCGAAGAAGAGCTTCGAGATCATGGGCGCCGACGTCAAACAGAGCGGAGAGGCCTTCGAGGCGTCGCAGAAGTACCTGCGCTGGCAGGACCGCGAGGCCAATGCCAAGTTCTTCGCCGGTGAACATGCGGCCTTCAGCAAGGAGGCGGCCGACCTGCTGCTCGAGATCGGCATCATCAAGCAGTTGCCGGACATGGCAAAGCTCGCCGACACGCGTTTCCTGAAGTGACGCAGCGCTGGGTTTTCATCACGCATCCCAACGTTGTCATCGATCCCGCCGTCGCCGTGCCGCGCTGGCCGTTGTCGGAGCTGGGCAGGGCGCGCATGCACGCTGGGCTGCGGCAACCCTGGGTGCGTGAGCTGACGGCACTGCACTGCAGCGCCGAGCAGAAAGCGATCGACAGTGCACAGATCGTCGCCGAACACCTCGGCCTGCCGTTCACTCAACACGATGACCTCGGTGAGAACGACCGCTCGGCCACAGGCTTCCTGCCGCCGCCGGAGTTCGAGCGCGTGGCCGATGCGTTCTTCGCCCAGCCGCATGAGTCCGTGCGCGGTTGGGAGCGCGCGATCGATGCGCAGCGGCGCATCGTCGCCGCTGTCGAGCGCATCGCGCACGCGACACCGCCCGACAGCGCCGTGGCCATCGTTTCGCACGGCGCGGTCGGCACGCTGCTGCACTGCCACCTCGCCGGCCGCGAAGTTTCGCGCCGATGGGATCAGCCGGCCAACGGCGGCGGCAACTGGTACGCCTTCACCGTCGAGCCAGCCGCAGTGCAGTCGGGCTGGCGGCCGATCGATGAGGCCCCCGCATGAAGCCGCTGACCCCTGTTTCGCCGGGTGCGCGCGTCGCGCTCGGCATTGCCTTCTTCGTCGCCTTCTTCGCGCTGTGGTCTGCGGTGACCTTCGGCGGGCTGGTGAGCAAGACCTTTCTCGCCGATCCGATCGCGATGTTCAAGTCCGGTTGGGTGCTGATCAGCGAGCAGGGCTTCGCCAAGGACATCGGCATGACGGTGTGGCGCGTGCTGGGCGGCTTCGTCATCGCCGCGGCGCTCGCGCTGCCGCTCGGCCTTGCGATGGGCGCCTACAAACCGATCGAAGCCTTCTTCGAGCCCTTCGTCAGCTTCGCCCGCTACCTGCCGGCCAGCGCCTTCATCCCGCTGCTGATCCTGTGGGCCGGCATCGGTGAGGCGCAGAAG
>JANNJX010000041.1:0-1536 GCA_031396005.1 Burkholderiales bacterium | reverse complement strand
GAAGCCGCCACCAACGTTGCGCTTGGTGCCACCGACGCCGATCGTCATGCGACCCAGCACGATCGGCTCGGCGCGTTCGCCGGCCGGTGCTTCGAAGCCGGCCACCGCCTCGCGCGGGATGCTGCGCTTGACCATCCGCTCGATGTCCTTGAGGAAGATTTCCTCGTCCAGGCAGACCAGCGAGATCGCTTCGCCGGTGGCGCCGGCACGGCCGGTGCGGCCGATGCGGTGCACGTAGTCTTCGGGCACGTTGGGCAACTCGAAGTTCACCACATGCGGCAACTGGTCGATGTCGATGCCGCGTGCGGCGATGTCGGTCGCCACCAGCACCCGCAGCTCACCGCTCTTGAAGTCGGCCAATGCCTTGGTGCGCGCACCCTGGCTCTTGTTGCCATGGATTGCCATCGCCGTGATGCCATGGTCGTTGAGGTATTCGGCCAGGCGGTTGCAGCCATGCTTCATGCGGGTGAAGACCAGCACCTGGTGCCAGTCGCCGCGCTTGATCAGGTGCGCCAGCAGTTCCTTCTTTCGTTCGCGGCCCACAGGGTGCATCTTCTGCACGATCAGCTCGGCGGTGGCATTCAGGCGCGCCACCTCGATCAGCGCCGGCTGGTTCAACAGCTTGTCGGCCAGGGATTTGATCTCGTCGCTGAAAGTCGCTGAAAAGAGCAGGCTCTGCTTCTTCGCCGGCACCACGGCCAGCACCTTCTTGATGTCGTGGATGAAGCCCATGTCGAGCATGCGGTCGGCTTCGTCGAGGACGAAGATTTCGACGTGGCTCAGGTCGAGCGTTCGCTGGCCGTGGTGGTCGAGCAGCCGGCCGGGCGTGGCCACCAGGATGTCGACGCCCTTGCGCAAGCGGTCGATCTGCGGCTGCATGCCCACGCCGCCAAACATCACCATGCTGGTCAGCGGCACGTGCTTGCCATAGGTGCGTACGCTTTCCTCGACCTGGGCGGCCAGTTCGCGGGTGGGGGTCAGGATCAGCGCGCGGATCGCCGGCCGGCCGCGCGCATCGCGCACGGGCTTGCCTTCGGTCAGCCGCTGCAGCATCGGCAGCACGAAGCCGGCGGTCTTGCCGGTGCCGGTCTGGGCGCCGCCGAGCAGGTCACCGCCTGCCAGGACCACCGGAATGGCTTGCGCCTGGATCGGGGTCGGGGTGTCATAGCCATGCTCGTGAACCGCGCGCAGCAGGGGCTCGGCGAGGCCGAGATCATCGAATTTCATTTGGGAATGCACAACAGATCGGCCTGTCGCTCAGGGCATGAGCGCCAGTCGCAGGCGTCAGGGTGGGGGACAAGCGGAGCAGAACGCACGCTCGAGTCGAAGACGACGGCAGCAAGGAGACTGGATCAGCGCTGCGTAGCGCGATTCTATCAGCCGGCCCTTCGATGTGCTGCTGCGGCGACCGCTCGCATCAGGTGGGCGCCGCGCTCGTTCGGCGGCCGAAGCGCAGCGTTGCCAGCCCGGCCAGCGCGAACGGCACGCCGACCCAGGCCAGGTTCGCGTAGCCGACGCGGCCCGCCGCCGCACCGC
>JANNJX010000023.1:0-8801 GCA_031396005.1 Burkholderiales bacterium | reverse complement strand
CTCGTTGTCGGTGACGCTGCGCTTGACGGTGGCGACGCCGCGGGCTTTGCCGTTGGATGAGACGAGTGCATCGACCATCGCCCGGTTGTCGGCGCCGTGGCAGGTGGCCTGCACGACGACGTTGCGCGCGAAGCCGAGGTGCTCACGCAGCGCGAACAGTTGAGCCTTGCTGGCGTCGCACGGGGTGTATTTGCGCTCGGGCGCGAAGGCAAACTCGTTGCCGGGGCCAAAAACGTGGCAGTGCGCATCGACGCTGCCGAATGGCAGCTTGAACTGCGGCTTCGTGGGGCCGGCGTACCAGTCGAGCCAGCCGGGGGTTTTCTCGAATGTCATGGCTTTGCTTTCTGGAGAATGCGATCCGCTTGCGCGCGCCAGTCGGCACTGCGCGCGAACTCCTTCGTGCCCTTGGGCCCGAACACGCCAGCGTCGGCAAGGTCGGCGATCCAGGCTTGGCGCTCGGCCGTGCCGGCAGCGCTGTGCGGCTCGAGGCCGGCCTCGCGCACGGTGACAGCCACTTCCCGCACCTCTTCGCTGCGGCGCCGGCCGTGCTCGATGACGCGCTGGAAAAAGTACGCCGCCTGCTTCTCCCAATCGATGCCGGGAAAGGTTTCGCGCAGCGACGCGATCACCGCGTCCTCGACGCCGTAGTGCCGCGCCGTCGTGAAGCTCTCGATCACCATCGCTTCCAGGCCCTTGATCATGACGCTGCGGCACATCTTGGTGGCGCTGGCCACGCCGAGCTTCTCGCTCGCGACCTTGGCGGCGAAGCCCAGGCGGCGCAGCACCGGTTCGAGCGCCGCTGCGTCCGGTCCGCCGAGCAACAGCGGCACTTTGACGCGGTACGGCGTGATCGACGTCATCACGGCGCCTTCGACGTAGCGCCCGCCGGCTGCGTTCACGATCTCAGAAGCGCGAATCTTCGCGCCCGGCGAGGCGGAGTTGAAGTCCAGAAAGAAGGCGCCCTTGTCGATCGCCGGCGCCGCCGCCTGCGCCACCGCGACGGCCTGGCTCGCGGTGACGGCGCTCACCACGAGCTCGGCGCCCTGCACTGCGGCGGCGTGCGACTCGGCGAGCAGCACCGTCGTCTTCGCTGCGTGCTCGCGCAACGCATTGCCGTCTTCGCCGCCGAGCTTCACGTCGAACGCCGTGACCGCATGGCCCAGCGCAGCGAGGTCTTCCGCAAGAATGCGGCCGACCTCGCCGTAGCCGATCAGTGCGACTTTCATTTCAGTCGATGTACTGCAGGCCCGCCGCGGCCAGCGGCTCGCGCATCTTGTACATGTCCAGCCCAAGCACGCCCGACGCCAGCTTGTTGCGCTTCTCGCCTTCGTTCGCTTCGCGCTTGGCCGCCGCATCGAGCGTCGCCGCCGCCATCGCGCGCGGCACGCAGACCACGCCGTCGTCGTCGGCCACGATCACGTCGCCGGGATGCACCAGCGCACCGGCGCAGACCACGGGGATGTTGACCGATCCGAGCGTCGCCTTGACCGTGCCTTTGCTGCTGATGGCGCGGCTCCACACCGGGAACTTCATCTCGGTGAGCGTCTTCACGTCGCGCACACCGCCGTCGATCACCAGCGCCCGCGCGCCGCGCGCCTGGAACGACGTGGCCAGCAGGTCGCCGAAGAAGCCGTCAGTGTTGTCGGTGGTGAGTGCAGCGACCACGATGTCGCCGGGTTTGATCTGCTCGGCCACGACGTGCAGCATCCAGTTGTCGCCCGGCTGCAAAAGAACGGTGACTGCCGTGCCGGAGACCTGCGTGCCAGCGTAGATCGGCCGCATGTAGGTCTTCATCAGACCGACACGGCCCATGGCTTCGTGCACGGTGGACGCGCCGAGGGCGGCCAGCTTGTCGGCCACTTGCGCATCGGCACGCTGGATGTTGCGATAAACGACGCCGAGTTCGTACATGGTCAGAGTCCCCTTTGCTTCAATGCGGCATCGAGACGCGGATAAACGCGCCGCGCGTTGCCTTCGTAGATCTGCTGCTTCTGCGCTGCGCTCAACTGCGTGCTCGCTTCGATGTAGCGTTTCGTGTCGTCGTAATTGAAACCCGTCTCCGGGTCGATGCCGCGCACCGCGCCGATCATCTCGCTGGCGAACAGGATGTTCTCCACCGGCACGACTTTCGTCAGCACGTCGATGCCGGGCTGGTGATAGACGCAGGTGTCGAAGAAGACGTTCTTCATCAGATGGTCTTTGAGCAGCGGCTTCTTCATCTCCTGCGCCAGCCCGCGGTAGCGGCCCCAGTGGTACGGCGCCGCGCCGCCGCCGTGCGGAATGACCAGGCGCAGCGTCGGGAAATCCTTGAACAGATCGCCCTGCAGCAGTTGCATGAAAGCCGTCGTGTCGGCGTTGATGTAGTGCGCGCCGGTCGTGTGGAAGCAGGCGTTGCAGCTCGTGCTGACATGCACCATCGCCGGCAGGTCGTGCTCGACCATCTTTTCGTAGATCGGGTACCACGCGCGGTCGGTCAGCGGCGGTGACGTCCAGTGCCCGCCGGAAGGATCGGGGTTCAGGTTGATGGCGACGTTGCCGTACTGCTCTACGCACTTCACGAGTTCGGGAATGCAGGTCTTCGGGTCGACGCCCGGTGATTGCGGCAGCATCGCGGCGGGGATGAAATGCGCCGGGAAGAGTTGGGCGATCCGATAGCAGAGTTCGTTGCAGATCGCCGCCCACGTCGACGACACCTCGAAGTCGCCGATGTGGTGCGCCATGAAGCTGGCACGCGGGCTGAAGATCGTCAGGTCGCTGCCGCGCTGCTTCATCAGCTTCAACTGGTTGGCTTCGATGGTCTCGCGCAGCTCGTCGTCCGTGATCTTCAAGTCGGCGACGCGCGGTTTGGCCGCCGGGTCCTTGATGCCGGCGATCTGCTGATTGCGCCAGCTCTCCAGCGCCTTCGGCGCGGTGGTGTAGTGGCCGTGGATGTCGATGATCATGCGTGCTCCATGCCGTGTCGTTGTTTGGTCTGCGCTGTCTCGGGTGAAGCCAGGAAGGCGAGCAGCGCGTGCGCTGCGTCCGGTTGCGCCGACGCCGCGCAAACGCCCGCCGAGAACGTGGTGGTGATCTGGATCGCCGGCGGCAACGGGCCGAGCACGTCGATGCCTTGCAGGCTCATCAGCTCGCTCAACTGCTGAAAGCCCAGCGCCACGTCGCCACGCGCCACGAGCGCACCGACCGGCACCCCCGGAGGCGCCGTCACGATGCGCGGCGCAATCTCTTGCACGATGCCCCAGCGCTCGAACAACTTCGCCAATTGCACCCCGCTCGGGCCGGTGGAGTAACCGAGGGTCGGCGCGGCAAGCACAGCGCGCTTGACAGCTTCTTCCGACGCGACGTCGGGATGCACGGTGCCGGACTTCACCGCCACGGCAACGCCGGAGTGAACGAGATCGACCTGGCTGCCGGCGACCACATGGCCAGCGGCGACGAGCTTGTCGATCGCATCCCTGGCCAGCACCACCACGTCGAACGCTTCCCCGGCCTGCACGCGCTTGGCGGCATCGACGCCGCCGACCGACTCGATCGCCACCGGCCGGTCATACGCGGCGGTCAGCTCGGCCAGCAGCGAGCGCGTGGCCATCGAGGAGATGCCGGTGATCGAAGGCTGCAACATGGGGCGATTGTGAGCTCGTGAAATATGCCGATTCAGACGCAGCCTTGCTGCGCAGGTTCACTTCAGTGGCGCCCGGCCGCTGCGAAGCCACTGAACGCCCCAAGGGCCACGAAGTGGCCCCTCCGGGTCCACGGGGGCAGCGATCGAAGCGACGTGGGAGCATCACTGCCGCTCGATGTTCGCTTGCACGATGACGTCGGACCAGCGCTTGATTTCGCTGCCGAGCAACTGCTTCATCTGCTCGGGCGTGCCGCCTTGCGCGCGCACGCCGAGCGTTTGCAACTGCGACTGCACCGACGGCATCGCGAGCGAGTGCAGGGCCGCGCGCTGCAAACGTTCGATCACCGCGCGAGGCGTGCGCGCCGGCGCGGCCAGCGCATTCCACGACGCCACGTTGTAGCTCGCCAGGCCAGACTCTTTCACCGTCGGCACCTCGGGCAGCAGGGCAAAGCGCCGATCCGATGTCACGGCCAGTGCGCGCAGCACTTTGCCCTGCACCTGGCCCAACATCGGCCCGAGGATTTCGAAGCCGACGTCGATCTCGCCGCTGCGCAGCGCGGTGATGACGGCCGGCGTGCCCTTGTACGGCACGATCACCGCGTCGATCCCGGACAGCGACTTGAAGTACTCGGCGGCGAGGTGCTGCGTGCTGCCGGCGCTGATGGTGCCGATCGTCAGCTTGCCCGGCTGCGCCCGTGCGCGCGTCAGCAGATGGGCCACCGTCTTCAGCGGCGACTCGGCGGCGACGAACAACGCAAGGTCGAAAAAGCCGAGCGTCGTGATCGGCGCAAAGTCATTCAGCGCATCGAACGGCAGCTTGCGAAACAGGCCCGCGCTGACGGCGTTGGCGTTGCTCATCAGCAGCAGCGTCAGACCATCGGGCGCGGCGCGCGCCACCTGCTGCGAGCCGACGATGGCGCCGGCGCTCGGTTTGTTGTCGACGACGATCGGCTGCTGCAGCGACGCGCTCATCTCCTTGGCCACGGCCCGCGCCGTCAGGTCGGCAATGCCGCCGGGCGCGAACGGCACGACCAGCGTGATCGGCCGCGTCTCGGCCGCCGCTTGCGGCGATGCCGCGGCGGGCCACAGCGCACCCACGGAAACGACAAGGACAACGCGGCGTGTCGGGGTCGTCGCTGCGGCTTTACTTTGCTTCACGTCAGCGCGCGGCGCGATCGGCCGTTGTGGAGGCACCTTCACAGCAAGGGGACTTTCATGGGCCATCTTCCGCTCCATCGTGGCCGCCGTGCGGCGCTGCTGACCCTGTTGACGGCCGCGCTCGGCGGTTGCGTCGTCGTGCCGGCCCATCGTGGCTATCGTGGCCATGGGGGCCACGGCGGTGATCGCTCCGAACCCGTTTACTCGGCTGGCCCGGATGGCTACGTGACCGTGGCGCCACCCCAGGCGCAGTACGAGGCCATCGGCGTGGCGCCCTACCCCGGCTGGTTCTGGATCGGTGGCAACTGGACGTGGCGCGCCAACCGCCATGTCTGGGTCGGTGGCCGCTGGGAAGCGCCACGCCGAGGCTTGCGCTGGCAGCCGCACCGCTGGGAGCCGATCTCGCAGGGCCGCGGTTGGCGCGAGAGGCACGGCGGCTGGCAGCACTGATGCGCTCGCGGTTCACGCCGCGGCCGGCCCACGCACGCGCGAGCCGCCGGGCAGCGGCACCGCGCGGTGCAACACGTCTTCGGCCAGCCACGCGGCAGACCGCCGCGCGCGCTCGGCCACCACCGGCAGCGGCATCTGCGTGTAGTCGTCGTTGAAGACCTCGAAGCTGTAGTCGCCGCGGTAGCCCAGGCGGTCGAGTTCGATCACCAGTTGGCGCAACTCATCGCTGTGCACGCCCTCACCGGGGAAGACGCGGAAGTGGCGCGCGGTTTCGATGCGCTCTTCCACCGTGCGGATCTCCTGCCACATGAAGTCGGCGAGCTGCACGAGGTAGATTTTTTCAGGATCGACGTCTTGCAACGCCTCGGACGGCGTGCGCGTGGCAAAGCTGTGGAACGAGTCGACGCCGATGCCCAGGTTGGGCGCATCGGCCGCTTCGACAACACGCCAAGCGCCGACGCAATCGTTGATGTGCCGGCCCCAAGACAGCCCTTCGAACGCTACCTTGATGCCGTGCGGCAACGCCATCATCGCCAGCTTGCGCAGGTCGCGCGCGATCTGCGCTTCGTCGTCGGTGGCGTGGCGGCTGGTCGACGAGCAGGCCAGCAGGATCGGGCTGCCGAGCGCCGCGCACATCTCGATCATCGAGCGCGCGATATCGACCTTGTAGTCGTGAAGGTGGCCCGACAGACCCTCGAAATCACGCAGCACCTGATAGCCGGTGACGCGCAGGCCGCTGGCTTTGACTTCTTCGACCGCCGCCTGCCAGCCGTCAGCATGGCCGACGATGTCGCGCGCCGCCATCATCACCTGCGAGAAGCCGGCTTGCTTGATGGCACGCAGCTTGGCCGCCAGCGGCCCGGCCAGGGTGATCGTGTCCATGCCGAAGTCGGCGATGTACTCTGAACTCTTCATCACGCTGTTCATTGCGATGTGGCTTCGTGATGCACCAGCTCGAACATCACGCCGCCGAGCTGCGGCCGCGACAGCGCACCGCGGACCTCGGTATGCAGCATGTCGGTCTCGACGAAGTCGACGCCGCGCGCGCGCAGCGCCTTCACCGCCGCCGGCACATCGGGTGCGCCAAAGGCCACACGCTGCAGACGCTCTCCGGTGTCGTCCACCACCAGTGACTCGGGCTCGATCAATTGCAGGTAGAAGGTGCTGCAAGGGCTGGCGAGCACGCTGCCCTTGGGCAGGATGCCGAAACGCTGGTCAGCCGGCAGTTCGGCAAAGCCGAACAGCGCGCTGTAGAACTCGCACCAATCGGCGCTGCGGTCGGCGCCGACGTACTGCACGACGCCGAACCAGTGCAGGCCAGCGACGGCTGGCACGACGGGATCGACCGTCGGCACGGGAATGAAGTCGACGTCGTAGATCGAGAATTCGCGCCAGCGGTCGATGAAGTAGATGCGGCTTGCGCCAGCGCCGTGCACGCCCGGAATGTGCAGCTCCATCGGCTGTACCTTCACCGGTACCGGCCAGCCGCCCTGCTCGACGACGCGCGCCTGAGCCGCGCCGGCATCGCGCACGCGCAGCGCCATCGCGGCGATGTGCGGCACCTCACCATCGGCCGCAGTCCACACACCATGCGCGTTGACGATGATGTTCATCGTGCCTTGCCGATACAACATGACCTCGCGCGAGCGGTGCCGCGCCACCGGCCGAAAGCCGATCGACTCCAGCACCTGGCCCAAGGCCTGCGGGCGCGGCGTCGTGTATTCGATGAACTCGATGCCTTCGATGCCCAGCGGGTTGCTGGCAACGACGACGGCTTCGCGGTCGAGAGAAGACATGTTGTGCCCTATGAACTGCGTTGCGCGACCAGGCGTCTGAAGTGCGCGTCCATGCGCGCCGCATCGGCCTTGCGACCGGTGAACAACTCGAACGCGCCGAGCGCCTGGCCCACCGCCATGGTGCCACCATCCACCGTGCGCAAGCCCTGGGCGCGCGCGGCTTTCAGCAGCTGCGTTTCGAGCGGGAAATAAACGATCTCCGACAGCCACGTACCGCTTTGCAGCGAGCCGGTGTCGATCGGCGTGCCGGGCAGCTTGTCCATGCCGGTCGGTGTGGCGTGCACGATGCCGCTGGCGCCTTGCAGCGCCAACGCGGCATGGCTGCTGCCCTCGACCTGGGCGCGCGGATACTGTGCCGCGAGCATCGATGCCAGCGCCTCGGCGCGCTGGAACTGCTGATCGACGACGATCAGTTGCGCACAGCCCATGCGCAGCAAGGCATGCGCAATCGCCGAGCCGGCGCCGCCGCCGCCGAGCAGCACGACGCGCTTCAGATCGGCTTGCGGCAAAGCGCGCTCGAAGCCCCAGCGCCAGCCGCTGCCGTCGGAGTTGTGGCCGGTGGCCTTGCCGCCGGCAAAGACGACGGTGTTGACCGCGCTCATCGCCCGCGCTTCTTCGGACAAATCGTCGAGCAGCGGGATCACCGCCTGCTTGCACGGGTAGGTGATGTTCAGGCCGGCAAAGCCCATAGTCTTCGCGGCGGCAATCAAGGTGGGCAAGGCTTCGAGGCCCTGCCCCGCCTTGTCGAGATCGATCAGCTGGTAGTGAAGGCGCAGGCCCTGGGCCCGCGCCTCCTCCTCCTGCATCGCGGGCGTGAGCGAGCGCTGGATGCCAGCGCCGATCAGCCCGCAGAGCAGCTTGTTGCCGTTCACTTTCTCAACTTGTCCAGCTCGGCCATCACTTCGGCCACCGTGGCTTCACCGACCGTCGCCGAATGCTTGGCGATCACCGGCTTGACCTTTTCGCGGAACTTCGCCACCTCGGCCGGCGACAGTTCGGTCACGGTCATGCCGCCTTTCTTGATGGCGTCGAGCGCGGTCGCCATGCCGGCACGCGACTGCTCGCGCTGGTACTTGGCGGCCTCGTCGGCAGCCTCGTCGAGGATCTTCTTTTCTGCCGGTGTCAGCGTGTCCCAGACCTTCTTGCTGAAGATCACCGACTGCGGGTTGTACTGGTGGTTGGTGATCGCCAGGTGCTTCTGCACTTCCCAGAACTTGTTGGCCGCGATCACCGTCAGCGGGTTCTCCTGGCCGTCGATGGCCTTGCTCTCCAAACCGCCATAGACCTCGGGGAAAGGCATCGGCGTCGGGTTGGCGCCCAGGGCCTTGACCCAATCGACGTTGATCGGGTTCGGGATCACGCGCAGCTTGAGGCCGTCGATGTCGGCGACGGTCGCGATCGGCTTCTTGCTGTTGGTGATGTTGCGGAAACCCAGTTCCCAGAACGCCAGGCCGACGATGCCCTTTTCTTCCAGCTTGCCGTGCAGTTTCTTGCCCACCGGGCCGTCCATGATGGCGTCGGCTTCCTTGGTGTTGGCGAACAGGAAGGGGAAGTCGACGATCGTCATCTCCTTGGCCACCGAGGCCAGGATGCCGCTGTTCATCGACACCATCTCGAGCGTGCCGCCCTGCACTGCAGTGACGTTGGCCTGGTCGCTGCCGAGCTGGCCGCCGGGGAACAGGTTGACCTTGATCTTGCCGCCGCTCTTGGCCTGCACGATCTCAGCGAACTTCTTCATGCCGAGTTCGATCGGGTGGCCGACCGGGTTCTGGGTGGCG
>JANNJX010000819.1:0-2433 GCA_031396005.1 Burkholderiales bacterium | reverse complement strand
GCCCGAGGCCAAGGAGTTCATCGGCCAGCGTGACACACCGGCCGGGCGCGCGCTGTACATCGCGCGGCCGATCCGCATCAACGACGGCGCCTGCCTGCGTTGCCACAGCACGATCGACGTCGCGCCGAAGACGCTGGTGGAAAAGTACGGTCCGGCCAATGGTTTCGGCTGGCAGTTGCACGAAGTCGTCGGTGCGCAGATGGTGTCGGTGCCGATGACGGTGCCGCTGGCGCGCTCGCAGCGGACGTGGGCCACGGTGATGACGCTGTTCGGCGCGGTCTTTCTCGTCACCGGCCTAGCGCTGAACCTGGTGCTGTGGGCGATGGTGATCCGCCCTGTGACGCTGATGGCAGCACTCGCCGAGCGGGTGAGCCTGGGCAAAGGCGATGCGCCGGCCTTCGCCACGCGCGGCCGCGACGAGATCGGCGTGCTCGGCCAATCGTTCAACCGCATGCGGCGCAGTTTGCATGCGGCGATGAAGATGTTGGAGAACCCGGCCACATCATGAACACGCACAGCGCGGGAGCGTCTCCATGAGCGCGCGGTTGACGGCCACCGGTGTGCCGCTCGACGAGAGCGGTGCCGCACCCGCGCCGCAACGCCTGGGCCGCTACACGCTGCAAGGCACACTCGGCGAAGGCGCGATGGGCGTCGTCTACCGCGCCCATGATCCGCTGCTCGACCGCTGCGTGGCGCTGAAGACGTTTCGCAAGCCGGCCTGCGGCTCGGCCAAGGCGAGCGTCGCCGCCGCGCTGCGCCTGCGCAACGAAGCGCAAGCCGCGGCGCGGCTGTCGCACCCGGGCATCGTCGCCGTGTACGAATACGGCGAGGACGGCGAGCAGTCGTTCATCGCCATGGAGTACGTGCGCGGCACGCCGCTGCTGACCGGCATGCTTCGGCCCGTGCCGCTGCCGATCGACGATGTGCTGTGCTTGATGGTGCAGTTGTTGGTCGCGCTGCAAAACGCGCACGAGCAAGGCGTGTGGCACCGCGACATCAAGCCCGCCAACCTGATGGTCACGCCCGAGGGGCGGCTGAAGATCACCGACTTCGGCATCGCGCGCATGGCGCAAGCGGCCGACGGGCCGCCCGGCGGGGCCTGCGCGGCACCGCGCGGCGCCGGTGTGATGGGCTCGCCCGGCTACCTCGCACCCGAGTGCTACGCGAGCGGCGGTCACAGCGACCAGCGCGCCGATATCTACGCCTGCGGCGTGCTGCTGTTCGAGCTGCTCACCGGCACGCGGCCGTTTCGCGGCAGCCCCGACGTGGTGATGTACAAGACGCTGCACCTGCCGGTGCCGCCGCTGGCCGCACCGGGCGAGGCGCAGTTCGTGCCGCTGTCGCGCTTTGCGCATGTGGTGCAACGCGCGCTGGCGAAGTCGCCGGACGAGCGCTTTCAGAGTGCGCTGGAGATGCGGCAGGCGTTGACGCTGGCGGCCGAACGCGACGTGCCGCATGCGCTGTCGGCGCCGGCGATGCGGCTGCTGTCGCCGCCAGCGGCGCCTGTCGAGCCCGCATCGAACTTGTCCGTTCGGGCTGAGGTGTCGAAGCCCCAGACGAGCCCTTCCTTCGATACCAGAGGACGGTCGGAACGGCTACCTCAGGACGAACGGGTTCACGTTCATCGAGGCCGACTCGACAACACCAGCACGGCGCCGAAGGCTTTTGCCGAGGGCCTGTTGACACACCTTGCCGCTGAACTCGTCGACGACCTCGGGCCGATGGCAGAGTGCATCGTCCGCCGCGCCGCGACCCGGGGCGATGCGAGCGTCGATGCGCTGTTGCAACGCGTGGCCAACGAGGCGCTGCCGGCCTCGCGGCGCAACGCTTTCATCGAGCGGATGCGCGCCGTGGTGGTAGCACCGACCGGCCGAGCCCAACGCGGCCCGGCCACGCATCCGCCGACGGGCGTCGTCGTGCCGGTGTTGAACGATGTGCTCGAGAACGATGCGCATGCAGCGCCGATCGAGGAGCGCTTGCTGCACCAGGCCGAGCAGATGCTGACGCAGCATGTCGGCCCGCTGGCCGCGCTGCTGGTGCGCCGCGCTGCGGCCGGCGCGGCGACGCGAGATCAGTTCATCGCCCGCCTGGCCGGGCTCGCCGACGCGGGCGGCGAGCGCGGGCCGCTGTTGAAGGCGCTGCGGCTGCTGTAGGGTGAACAAGCCCGTTCGGGCTGAGGTATCGAAGCCCTTCGATGCCTCAGGGCGAACGGATTCAAGTTCATGCGCGCCGGCTCAGGGGCGTCGGCACCACTGCGTTTCGCAGGGCACACCGTCGTTGTCGCCGTCCATCTTCGTGCCGGGGCAGTTCTTGAGGAACCACGTAGCCTCTTCGCACGATGACATGTGCGAGCAATGGGTGCGGCCGTCGCAACGATATCGGCTGGTGACCGCCGCGGTGGCCGCCGTCGGCGCTGGCGCTGGCGCAGCGGCC
>JANNJX010000810.1:0-7474 GCA_031396005.1 Burkholderiales bacterium | reverse complement strand
CTGCGCCCGAACAGCTATCTCGCCTGCAGCGACCCGAGCGACGTGGCGCGGGTCGAAGACCGCACCTTCATCTGCAGCGCGAAGAAGGAAGACGCCGGCCCGACCAATCATTGGATGGACCCGCAGGACATGCGCAACATCCTGCAGCATGGATTCGACAACGGCACGCCGGGGCTGTTCAAGGGCGCGATGCGCGGCCGCACGATGTACGTCGTGCCGTTTTCGATGGGGCCGATCGGCTCGCCGATCGCGCACATCGGCGTCGAGTTGTCGGACTCGCCTTACGTCGCCGTGAACATGCGCTTGATGACGCGCATGGGCCGCAAGGTCCTCGACACGCTCGGCGCCGACGGCGAGTTCGTGCCCTGCGTGCACACCGTCGGCGCGCCGCTCAAAGACGGCCAGCAGGACGTGCGCTGGCCGTGCAACGACACCAAGTACATCGTCCACTACCCCGAGACGCGCGAGATCTGGAGCTACGGCTCGGGCTACGGCGGCAACGCGCTGCTCGGCAAGAAATGTTTCGCGCTGCGCATCGCTAGCACGATGGGGCGTGATCAGGGCTGGCTGGCCGAGCACATGCTCGTGCTGGGTGTCACCGACCCGAAGGGAGTCAAACGCCACATCGCCGCCGCCTTCCCGAGCGCCTGCGGCAAGACCAACTTCGCCATGCTCGTGCCGCCCGAAGGCTTCGACGGTTGGAAGGTAACGACGATCGGCGACGACATCGCCTGGATCAAGCCGGGCCAGGACGGCCGCCTGTACGCGATCAACCCGGAAGCCGGCTACTTCGGCGTGGCGCCCGGCACCAACGAGAAAACCAATCCGAACTGCATGGCGTCGCTGAAGCGCGACGTGATCTTCACCAACGTGGCGCTGACCGACGACGGCGATGTGTGGTGGGAAGGCATGACCGACACGCCGCCGGCGCACCTCACCGATTGGCAGGGCAAGGATTGGACACCGGCGATCGCCCAGGAGACCGGCGCGAAAGCGGCGCATCCCAATGCTCGCTTCACCGTCGCCGCCACCAACAACCCGGTGCTCGACGCCGAGTGGGACAACCCGGCCGGCGTGGCGATCGACGCCTTCATCTTCGGCGGCCGGCGCTCGACGACGGTGCCGCTCGTCACAGAAGCGCGCAACTGGGTCGAAGGCGTCTACATGGCCGCCACGATGGGCAGCGAAACCACCGCCGCGTTGGCCGGCGGGAACGGCGCCGTGCGCCGCGACCCGTTTGCGATGCTGCCGTTCTGCGGCTACCACATGAGCGACTACTTCGCCCACTGGATCGCGCTCGGCAAGAAGCTCGCGGCCAGCGGCGCCGAGCTGCCGAAGATCTACTGCGTCAACTGGTTCCGCAAGGGCGCCGACGGCAAGTTCGTCTGGCCGGGCTACGGCGAGAACATGCGCGTGCTGGCGTGGATGCTCGAGCGCGTCGGTGGCGACGGCAGCGGCGCCGAGCATGCGTTCGGCGTCAGCCCGCGGTACGACGACTTGCGCTGGACCGGCCTGGACTTCACGCGCGAGCAGTTCGGCAGCGTGATCAGCATCGACGCCGAGGCGTGGCGTGAAGAGATGGCATTGCACGGCGAGCTGTTCAAGCTGCTGGCGCGCAACCTGCCCGAGGAAATGCACGCGACCAAGGCGCGCATCGAAGCCAGGTTGTGAACTCCTGACGCCCCCTCGCTCGCTGCGCGAGCACTCCCCCGAGGGAAGGGCCCGGGCCGACGCTTGGGAGCGGCCCGGCGCTGGCCCGAGCGCGGCGACAATCGCGCTGCATGAAGCCAGATCTCAACGACGCCGAACTCGACGAACTCGCCGAGCTGCTCCACGCCACGCCCGAGCCGCTGCAACCGCTCGACATGCTGATGCTCGACGGCTACCTGGCCGGTGTGCTCGTGCAGCCGCGGGTCGTGCTGGTCGATGAATGGCTGCCGCCGGTGTTCGACTGCGAGCGCCGCGCGCTGCCCGACGACGTCGACGCAACGTGGCTCGCGCGCTGCAAACACCTGATCGAGCGGCGGCGCGACGCGCTCAACGCCGGCATCAGCGAAGACGGCTTCTTCGACCCGGTGATCGTCGATGTCGATCAACTGCCGCCGGTCAGCGAGTACGAGCAGGAGCAGTCGCCGGTGTCGCGTGCGCTGATGCCGTGGTCGGCGGGTTTTCAGTGGGCGCAGGAGTGCTTTCCCGATCTCGAAGAGACTGCGGATGATGCGGTTGGCGCGGCGCTGGCGCGCATCTACCGCCATCTGCCGGCGCAGAGCGATGAAGACAAGGAAATGGTGGCGACGCTCGACCGCGAGCAGCCGCTGAAGGACCTCGACGACGGCCTCGAAGACCTCGTCAATGCGACCGCCGAGCTGTGGGAGTTGACGGCTCAGAAGCGCTTTGCCGTGGCCACGATCCGGCGCGACACGCCGAAGGTCGGCCGCAACGATCCATGTCCCTGCGGCAGCGGCAAAAAATTCAAAGTCTGTCATGGTCAGTGAGCTGAGTTGAGAATCCAGCTGCTTTCAGACCTGCATCTCGAAAGCGAAACCTTCGAGCCGCAACCACATCCGCAAGCCGATCTGCTCGTGCTCGCCGGCGACATCGACAGCACCTGGCGCGCGCTCGACCGCTTTGCGCAGTGGCCGGTGCCGGCGCTGTTCGTCGCCGGCAACCACGAGTTCGACGGCCGCGAACTCGACGACGCTTGGCCGGCGCTGCGCCAACGCTGTGCGCAGTTCGGCATCACGCTGCTCGAATGCGAAGCGCTCGTGCTCCAAGCACCCGACGGCCGGCGCGTCCGCTTCCTCGGCACGGTGCGCTGGTGCGACTTCAACGTCTTCGGCCCGTCGCGCCTGGAGTCGGCGCTGCGCGCCGGCCGCTACTTTCAGCGCGTGATGGGGGCGACGCAGCACGGCGCTTTGTTCGACGCCGAGGCCGTGCGCCGCGAAGCGCTCGACTGCCGCGCCTGGCTGGCCGGCGCGCTGGCCGAAGAGGCGCAAGGCCGCTGGGACACCACGGTGGCCATCACGCACTTCGCGCCGAGCCTGAAAAGCGCTGATCCGCGCTACGGCAAACAAAGCGGCACGGCGAGCTTCTGCAACGCCGACGACGATCTGCTGCCCGGCGCCGCGCTGTGGCTGCACGGCCATCTGCATTGCCGTCACGACTACCGCGTGACGCACGCCGACGGTCGCAGCACGCATGTCGCGAGCCAGGCCCGCGGCCTGGCCGACAAGAACGAAACCGACGGCTACGATGCGACCAAGCTGATCGAGGTTTGATCGGGCGCAGCCTGCACGGCCGCGCCCGATGCGACACTCGAAGTTCGCGATCGAAAGAAGGAGACGCCCGATGAAGATCCTCGTTGCTGCCGACGGCAGCCCGTTCACCAAGCGCATGCTGGCCTACCTCGCCGCGCACGACGAGTGGCTGGGCTCGCACCACGCCTACACGGTGCTCACCGTGGTGCCGCCGGTGCCGGCGCGAGCGGCTTCTGTGCTGGCCAAGGATGTCCTCACCAGCTACTACGACGACGAGTCGGACAAGGTCTTCAAGCCGATCCGCACGTTCTTCGCCAAGCAAGGCCTCAACGCCGAGTTCGTGGCCAAGCACGGCCACGCGGCGGACGCCATCGCGGCGATGGCCGACAAGGGCAAGTACGACCTGCTGGTGCTGGGCTCGCACGGTCACACCAGCTTGGGCAACCTGGTGATGGGCTCGGTGGCCACCAAGGTGGTGGCGCAGTGCGGCGTGCCGGTGCTGTTGATCCGTTAACACGCTCAGGCCAGCGCCGGGGCGCCCCCAGCGTCCGGCCTGAGCCTTCCCTTGGGGGAGTGCCAGCGCAGCGGGCGAGGGGTCAACAACTAACGCTTCGCCAGGCCTTCGAAGCAGGTCGAGAGCACGATCTCGACCACCTGTTCGTCGCTGAAACGACCGCCCGCGCGCAGGAACGGCAGCACCGGGTCACAGGCGCGCGCGTAGAGCGTGTAAAGCACGGCTTCGGGTGGCAACTTCGGCTCGATCTGCCCGGCGGCCTGCGCCGCCGTGATCCACGCGCCCAAGCGCTCGCTGACCATCATCACGCGGTCGAGATAGTCGCGGTGCTGCGTCAGCGCACTGCGCAGCGTCGAGTTCTGCGACGGCAGCGATGGCATCTCGCCGGCAAGCGTCACCTGCATCGTCCAGCGCGCCGCGGCCTTCAAGTGGTCGATCGGCTCGGCCTCGCGCAATGCCTGCTGCTCCAGGAAAGCCAGCGCGCGGTCGAGCACGGTCGTCATCGCCGCGGCAGCAAGCGCCTCTTTCGACGGGAAATGTTTGTAAAGGCTCGCTTTGGCGATACCCACGTCGGCTGCGACCTCATCGACCGTCATCGACTCGAAACCCTTCTCGGCGAGCAAGCGGTTCACGGAAGCGACGATCGCGTCCTCGCGGGCTTGCAGCACCCTCTCGCGGAACGAAAGTTTGATCATTGGCACGAGTGTAGTCGCGGAAGGTGTCGCGGTGGACATGGTGGCCGGAGCGTGAACTTTCAGTTTTTTACGACACCAAAGAGTTTCAGCGTGAACTATTGAGTTCAAGTCGCTGTCACAGCGGCTCCACTTCAGCGCTGTTCGCGCATTCAAAGGAGCTTGCTCATGTTCACCCTCAAATCTGTCGCTGCCGGCTTGGCCGTCGCGGGCGCCGCCCTGACGGTTCAAGCCAAAGACATCGTCGACACCGCCGTGGCGGCGGGCAACTTCAAGACCCTGGCCACGGCCCTGCAGGCCGCAGGTCTGGTCGACACGCTCAAAGGCAAAGGCCCGTTCACGGTGTTTGCGCCCACTGACGAGGCGTTCGCCAAAGTGCCGAAGGAGCAACTCGATGCGCTGCTGAAGGACAAGGCTGCGCTGACGAAGGTGCTGACCTATCACGTCGTGCCGGGCAAGGTGATGGCCAAGGACGTCAAGGCCGGCAAGGTCAAGACCGTTCAGGGCAGCGAGCTGACGGTGGCTACCGCCGGTGGCGTCATGGTCGATGGCGCCAAAGTCACCGCCACCGACATCGTGGCCGACAACGGCGTGATTCACGTCATCGACAGCGTCGTTTTGCCGAAATAAGCCGGCGGCCGCGGCACCAACGGGCGCCGCTTCGAGCCCAAACGGCCAGCGTCACGCTGGCCGTTGTTGTTTTAGTCGCTCTGAAGCTCGCTCGGCACGAAGTCGTCGGCCGCTTCTTGCTCGGCCAGGCTGCACTCCATGCCAAAGGCAGTGCCCAGGTCGGCGGCATCGAACACCGTGTCGTGCTCGAGTTCATCGACCAAGCGCTGCAGGTGTGAAGGGGGCCGCGGTGGGGTGCGGGTTGTCATGGGCGCTCTCCCGTGTGGTTTCGGTGGTCGAAAGCGTTCGGCGTTGTGCTTTGGTGAAAGCCAGTGTGTGCCGCGCCGCGCGGGCGCGAATGGCAGAAATGCACGGCAAAGCGGGCGCTGTTGGGCGTTACACGCAAACCCGGGGGACTGTCGCTGTTGCGCTTCAGCGGCGCTTGCCCGGTCGGCGTTCTTGCCCAGCCACCGGCCTCGGCTGCATCGCGTCGGCCAGCAGCAGCGTGCAGCGCACCAGGTCTTCGACCGCCTCATCCGCAGTCTGCGGCGGCTCAAGGGCGGCGATTTCGTCGGCCAGATCGTCCACGTCTTCCAGGTCGGCCGGGTCGAAGTGCGCGTACAGCGCTGCCAGCGGCGCGCGCGCGTCGGGCCCCGCGCTGTCCTGCAGCGCCGGGAACTGCTCCAGCGCTGCGGCAAAGCCGGCGATCCACGGCAGCACCACCTCCGACGGCGACACCTCGTCGTCGTCGCCCTCAGGTTCGAGCTCGAACACCCAAGGATCGAACCAGCGCCGCGCTGCAATCGCTCGTGCGAGTTCGGCGTGGCGGCGGCGGACGAGGGTTTGCAGCAGGCTCAGGTCGATGCCGGCCGGTGCGGGCCGGCCGCTGTCGAAGTCGTGCATCCAACGCAGCCACTCGGCCTCGGGCACCGCCTCGGGTTGCAGCAACACGCCGACCAGAAAGCCATCGAGCGCGCTGATGTCCGGCGGCGCCAGCGGCGCGGGCAGGGCGTCGAGCAAGGCTTCGAGTTGCTCACGCTCGCCATCGGTGAGAGCGGGCAGGCTGGCCGGGCCGGTGGAGCTGGCGTGACGACGCATCGGGTCGATTGTCGTTGCCGCACCACCCTTTTCCCACGAACTTGGGATGCCCTCGCGGTGGCTGGCTCACTACATTGGCCTTGCGCCGTGCTATTTGAGCGTGGCACCGATCCCAACGACGTCCTTTTGAGGACTTTCAGCGCCCGGCCGGCAACGGTCGGGCGTTTCTTTTCGTGGCGGGCGTTCTCGGTTAGACATCACGCAGTGCCGTTCAGCGCCGTGAGCGTGCGCTGAAGTTCCGGGAGCGTCACTGCCTGCGTCTGGTTGCCCAGCGGATAGCTCCCGATGCCTGCATGCACGACGAACTTCGAAGAGGCCTTCAGATCACCGGCTGCGATGTGAGAGCCCTTGCCGTGGTCAGCAGGTTGTCGATCACCCAGCCCTCCCAACTGCCACCGACCACCGGATGCGCGATCACGTCGTCGAACTGGGTCAGGCCGAGCAGCGCATGCACCATGCCACTGTCGCGCACGCAGACCTTGGGCGCGCGAACGAGACGCTTGCCCTCGTTCGAGGCCCACGGGCGCAAGCGCCGCACGAGCATCAGGTCAGCCATCAGGTCGAGGTAGCGCGCCACGGTCTGCCCACTCACTGCCAACGACGCGGCGGGCTTGGCCGCATGGCGGATCTGGCCTTGCTCGTGGGCCAGCATCGTCCACTGGCGGCGCAATGTTTCGGCGGCAATGCGCGGGCCGAGTTGGGGAATGTCGCATTCGAGACAAGTAGCGATGAACTGCTGGCGCCAGCCCGGTCGATCACGCCGCGCAGCTCGGCAAACAGCGCCGGCGCGCGCTGCACTTCGTCTAGCACCATCAGCTCGTCGCGGTGGGCATCGAAGTACGCGGCGGGGTCGCTCAGCCGCACCGCATCGGCCGGCGATTCGAGATCGAGGTCGGTCGCGCCGCCCTGCTGATCGGCCAGCGCCCAGGCCAGCGTCGTCTTGCCGACCTGGCGCGGGCCGAGGAGGGCCACGGCCGGGAACCCGGAAAAACCTACGTGCCGATGACACCGCCGTCGCGTTTGGTGATCACCACCGTCGCCGAGCGCGGCCGGCCGCCGGGCTTGTAGTCGGGCCAGTTGGAGAACTTGCCCGGCTCGGCCGGGTCGCTACGGTCGCTCGGTGTTTCGCCCGGATGCTGCACGTTGATGAACATCGTGCGGCCGTCGGGCGTCCACGTCGCGCCGGTGATCTCGCAGTTGGTCGGCCCGGTGAGAAAGCGCCGCGTGTCGCCGCTGCGCGGGTCGCAGGCCAGCATCTGGTTGTTGCCGACTCCTCTCAGCTCGCCCTTGTACATCTGCGTCGC
>JANNJX010000749.1:0-4436 GCA_031396005.1 Burkholderiales bacterium | reverse complement strand
CGAGTAGCACGCCGATGCCTTTACCGTGGCACGCCGCAACGAAGCGCTCGAAGCCTTGCGGCTCGCCGAATCTTGCAGTGGGTGCGAAGAGGCCGAGCGTCTGATAGCCCCATGAACCATCGAACGGATGCTCACTGATCGGCATCAGTTCGATGTGCGTGAAGCCGAGGTCGGCGACGTAGGCTGGCAGCGAATCGGTCAGCTCGTCCCACGAATACAGGCGGCCGTCCGGGTGGCGGCGCCACGACGCGGCATGCAGTTCGTAGATCGCGAGCGGCGCGTTGCGCGCGTTGGCTTCGGCGCGGCCTTGCGTTAACGGCTGCGCGTCACGCAGCGGCGGCGCAACGATGCTCGCCGTGGCAGGACGCAACTCGGCCGCGCGCGCGTACGGGTCGGCCTTGGCCGGCAACACATGGCCGTCACGAGAGCGGATCTCGAACTTGTAGCGGTCGCCGGCCGCGACATCCGGAATGAAGATCTCCCACACGCCCCCACCGCCGCGTGAGCGCATCGGGTGACGGCGGCCGTCCCAGGCGTTGAAGTCGCCGATGACGGAGACGCGGCTGGCGTTCGGCGCCCAGACGGCAAAGTGGACGCCTTCGACATCGCTGACGAACATCGGATGCGCGCCGAGGAATGTGTAGGGTCGCAGGTGCGTACCCTCGCCGAAGAAGTGCAGATCGGCTTCGGGAACCAGCGGGCCGAAGGCGTAGGCGTCGGCATAGACGCCTTCGTCACCGTTGGCCCACTGCACGGCGAGGCGGTAGTCGAAACGGTTCTTGCGGCGCGGGACCGGGCCTTCCCACAGGCCGGCGGGGTCGCGCAGTACAAGCTCGGCGGCGCGTCTGCTAGTGCCGGCGTCGATGACGGCGACGCTTGTTGCACCAGGCAGCATTGCGCGAACCCACAGCTTGCCAGCGGCGTCGGCATGCAAGCCGAGCACGGCGAACGGGTCGCCATGGTGGGCCCGAATGAGTGCAACAGTGTCAGTCTCAGCAAGCATGGTGACCTATCGGCGGGGCTTCGAAACCGGCGATCTATGGCGACTGCGATCAGCGTTCTTCCGCGTCCGCTGCATGCCGCCAAGTCTGTCCCGTTGGCCTCGAACCAGAGCCAAAAAGCAGAGTCCACCGACAAAGAGCCAGCCAACAAAGAAAAGTAGCCTGCCCCACCCGGCCGAGAGCAACCCTTGCATGGCCCAGCTGCGCGTGTTTTGCGGAAGCGAGAAGTCGGGCGCGGCGCCAAAGAGTACGAGAACCGGTGGTCCCAGCCATACTGACGCGGCGCCCGCAAGAAACAAGAACTTCACGACAGTGCGCGCGAAAGCCATGAGCGCATCATCGTCTCTTTGGCGCCGTCCAAACCTTCTCCACATTCTCCCGAATCGTCCGATCCGAAGCACCGGTCCCCGCAGCGAGGTTCCCGAGCGCGCACACGGCGCTGGCTGACTTGTTGATCGGATACATCGCTCCTCCTAACACTTCTGCGGCAAGCGCCGCGATGTGCGGAACACGCGCAGCACTTCCACGGTGTCGCCGCGAACGCGGTACGGCACGACGTAGCGGGTGTCGAGCACGACAAGCTCACGGGTGTGCGGCACGCGGCCGGGGCGGCCGATGTCGGGCTGGGCGGCGAGCATCGCCACGGCCTTCAGCACCCGCTGCACGACAAGCCGGGCCGCGGCGGGATCGTCCTCGGCGATGAAGGCGGCTTCCGCGTCGAGGTTGCGCAACGCCGTGCGCAACCACTTAACCTGCATTGATCTTCCACTTTTTGGCGAGTGCTGCAACCTCGGCATCGCCGGCGAAGTCGCCTGCGTTGGCCTCTTTCAGAGCGGCTTTGACCTCGCGGATCTGCCACTCGTTGTTCTCGACGTACTCGCGGATCGCCTCGGCGGCGAGGAAAGACTTGCTGCGCTGCGTCGCGTCAGCCAATTTGTCGAGGCGCATCTTGACGTCGTCTTCGAGGCGCAAGGTCATCGTGGTGGACATGGCATCGGCTCCTTGTGATGCGATGTGTACATGTTAGCACTTGCTGTTTTTGCCAGCGCGGCGACGCCGGTTTCAGCAAGCGTGGACGCGACTCACTCGAGCGTCAGCACCAGCCGCTTGCCCAAGGCTGCGGCGGCGCGGTCCAAGGTCTTGAGCGAGGGCCAATGCGTCGGGTCTTCGAGACGCTTGGCGGCGGGCCACGAGGTTTCGAGAGCACGCGCCAGATCCGACAGGCTGCGCTCGCCGCGCGCCACCCGCAGCAGCATCGCGGCCTGTGTCTTGGCATCCGGTGCGATGTACTGGGCGCCCTTGACTTTGGCGCTGGGCGCGGGCACGTCCTTGGCTTCATCCAGACGCCAAGCCAGCATCGCCGACAGAACTTCGGCTGCATTGAACAGCGCCTCGTCCTTGGTCTGGCCTTCGGTAAAGGTGTCCGGCAGATCGACGAACTGCACGAACCACTGCCCGTCCTTCTGCACCTCGATGATGGCGGGGTAGCGAATGTCCATGGTCACGGCTTCTCACTTCAACTTGACACCCGACTGGCGGGCAATGGCGGCCAACAGCCCGGGCCGAGGTCTCGCGTGCCATGCACGGGCACCGACACGGCCTTGCCCTCCTTGGCCATGACATGGTGGCTGCCATTGACGCGGTCAAGCTTCCATCCCGCTACCTTGAGCTTGGCGACGACCTGCTTGCCGTTCACGAGGTCTGATGATAGATCAACTCTGATCTATTCGTCGTGATGGAATGTGGCATCGCTGCCTAGCGCCGCTTCGGCGCCGTCCAAACCTTCTCCACATACTCCCGAATCGTCCGATCCGACGAGAACGGCCCCATCGCCGCGACGTTCCTGATCGCGCACTGCGCCCACGCCGCCTTGTCGCGCCATAGCGCATCGACTTTGCCCTGCGTGGCGACGTAGTCGGCGAAATCGGCCATCAGCAGGTAGGTGTCGCGATTGAGCAGGCCGTCGATCAAACCGCGGTAGCGGTCGGCCTCGCCGGGCGAGAACTCGCCGTGGGCGATGGCGTCGAGCACGCGCTTCAAGGGCTGGTTCTCTTCGACGTACAGGCGCGGGTCGTAGCCGAGGGCCTTGGTCTTGGCGACCGCGTCGGCGCGCAGTCCGAAGACGAACATGTTGTCTTCGCCCATCGATTGCGCCATCTCGATGTTGGCGCCGTCCCAGGTGCCGATGGTGATGGCGCCGTTCAACGCGAACTTCATGTTGCCGGTGCCCGAGGCTTCGGTGCCGGCCGTGCTGATCTGCTCGGACAAGTCGGCCGCAGGCAGGATGATCTCGGCCAGCGAGACGCTGTAGTTCGGCAGGAAGACCAGCTTCAACTTGTCGCCCACGCGCGGGTCGCTGTTGATGACGCGCGCCACGTCGTGGATCAGGTTGACGATGGCCTTTGCGGTCTGGTACGCGCTTGCGGCCTTGCCGGCGAAGATGACCGTGCGCGGCACCCAGTCTTGCGTTGGGCGATCGACGATGGCCTGGTAGCGCGATACCACGTGCAGCAGGTTGAGCAACTGGCGCTTGTACTCGTGGATGCGCTTGATGTGCACGTCGAACAGGCTCGCCGGGTCGACGACGACGCCGAGTTCGCGCCGCACGAGCGCGGCCAGCCGCTCCTTGTTGGCGCGCTTGGCTTTGCCGAACGCGGCCTGCACCGCCTTTTTGTGCGCGTGCTTGTCGAGCGCCTTCAACTCGCTGGCATCGGCGCGCCAGCCGTCGCCGATCTGCGCATCGATCACCGCAGACAGCGTCGGGTTGGCCTGCGTCAACCAGCGCCGCGGCGTCACGCCGTTGGTGATGTTGGTGAAGCGGTCCGGGTAGAGCTTGGCGAAGTCGGCGAAGATCGTCTTGACCATCAGATCCGAGTGCAGCGCCGAAACGCCGTTGACCTTGTGCGAGGCCAGCACCGACAGGCTCGCCATGCGCACACGCCGGTCGCCGTGCTCGTCGATCAGTGACAGGCGGCGCACGATGTCGTTGTCGCCCGGGAAGTGCGCGCGGATCTCTTCGAGGAAGCGGCGGTTGATCTCGTAGACGATCTCCATGTGCCGCGGCAGCAGCCCTTCGAACAGCGGCACCGCCCAGGTCTCCAGCGCCTCGGGCATCAGCGTGTGGTTGGTGTAGCTCACCGCCTGCTGCGTGATGCCCCACGCGTCGGCCCACGCCAAGCCGTGCTCGTCGATCAACAGGCGCATCAGCTCAACCGGCACGAGGGCGGGGTGCGTGTCGTTCAGGTGCACGCTGTTCTGGCGGCCGAAGTCGTGCAGCGCGCGGCCTTCGCGCAGGTGGCGCGCCAGCATGTCCTGCAGCGACGCGCTGACGAGCAGGAACTCCTGCTTCAGCCGCATCTCGCGGCCGGCGTGCGTGCTGTCGTCCGGGTACAGCACCCAATTGAGCATGTCGGCCGACAGGCGCTCGCGGCCCGA
>JANNJX010000686.1:0-5427 GCA_031396005.1 Burkholderiales bacterium | reverse complement strand
GTCGGTGAAGAGCGACATCACAGCGCCCTTTTCACCGCCGTTCATGCGCCCGTGCAGCAGGCCGACCATGCAGCCCGGTAAAGCACCGGTGAGTTGCTGGTGCGTCGCGGTGGCGTCGCGCAGCTCCAGCGCTTCGCTTTCTTCGACGAGAGGGCAGACCCAATAGACCTGCTTGCCCTGCGCCATCTCGTCGCGGATGCGCGCGATCACCGCGTCGCGCTTGTCTTCGGCGAAGAGTTTCGTCACCACCGGCGTGCGGCCGGGCGGCAGCTCGTCGATCGTGCTCACCGCGAGGTCGGCGTAGTAGGTCATCGCCAGCGTGCGCGGGATGGGCGTGGCGCTCATCATCAACAGGTGCGGTTCGAGCGCCTGCGATTCGAGCTTGTCTCTCAACGCGAGTCGCTGCGCAACGCCGAAGCGGTGCTGCTCGTCGACGATCGCCAGGCCGAGCTTCGCAAACACCACATCGCTCTGGATCACCGCATGCGTGCCGATGACCAGGCCCGCCGCACCCGACTCGACGGCGGCGAGTTGCTCCTTGCGCCCTTTGCCCTTGCGGCTGCCGGTCAGCCACGCCACCTGCAAGCCCAGCGGTTCGAGCCACAGCACGAGCTTCCTGAAATGCTGCTCGGCGAGGATTTCGGTGGGCGCCATCAGCGCACATTGCCAGCCAGCGTCGATCGCGATCGTCGCTGCCAGCGCTGCCACCACCGTCTTGCCCGAGCCGACATCGCCTTGCAGCAGGCGGTGCATCGGCGTGCCGGCGGCGAGGTCGGCGGCGATCTCTTCGGCGACGCGGCGCTGCGCGGCGGTCAGCGCGAACGGCAATGCCGCGAGGAACTTTTCGTGAAGGCCGCCGCGCGCACCGCGCAGCGCCGGCGCGCGCAGCTTGGCGCGCTCGCGCTGCGCGGTCAGTTGCGACAACTGCTGCGCCAGCAATTCGTCGTACTTCAGGCGTTGCCACGCCGGATGGCTGCGATCGTCGAGCGTGGCCAGCGGCGTGTCGGGCGGCGGTTGGTGCAGAAACTGCACGGCCTCACGCAGCGACGGCAGGTCCGCAGCCAATGTGCCCGCGGGCAACAGCTCCTGCAACGGCGCGCGCGCCAGCGCCGACGCGATCGCCTTGCGCAGGTACGCCTGCGGCAGTTGCGCGCTCGTCGGGTACACGGCACTCAACGTCGTCGGCAGCGGCGCGCCGGCGGCCTTGAGCGTCGGGTGCACCATCTCACGGCCGAGAAAGCCGCCGCGCAATTCGCCGCGCACACGCACGCGCTGGCCGACCGCGAGCTGCTTCTGTTGCGACGGGTAGAAATTGAGGAAACGCAGCACCAGCGGCTCGCCGTCCTCGTCGGTCAGCCGCGCGACGAGCTGACGGCGCGGCCGGCACTCAACGCGACAGTCGGCAACGGTTGCTTCCAGCTGTAGCGTGTCGCCCTCGCGCGCGTTGCGCAGATGCTGCAGCGAGGTCTCGTCTTCATAGCGCAGCGGCACGTGCAGCGCCAGGTCGATGTCGCGTGTCAGCCCGAGCTTGGCCATCGCGCGTTGGGGGGCCGACATCTCCATTCGGCCTATTCTCGCTTCGATAATCCAGTCATGATCCCGAACACCTTGCGTTGCGTCGTGCTCGCGCTGTGCGTTGCCGGCAGCGCCCACGCCGGTCCGCTCGACGTGCCCAACCTCGACAAGGCCGTCCACTACAAGCCCAGGCTGCCGCTGCAGGTGCGCACGGCCGACGGCGTCGAGATCGCGGCCTTCGGCGCCGAGCGCCGCCAGTTCGTGCCGATCGAGCGCATCCCCAAGCGCATGCAGGACGCAGTGATCGCGGTCGAGGACGCGCGCTTTCGCGAGCACAACGGCATCGACCCCAAAGGCATGGCGCGCGCCGCGGTGGCGCTCATGACCGGTGGCCTGCGCCAGGGCGCGTCGACGATCACGCAGCAGGTGGCGCGCGTGTTTTTCCTCGAACAGAAGTTCACGCCGGAGCGCAAGACGCAGGAGATCGTGATCGCGCTCGAACTCGAGAAGAAGCTGTCGAAAGACAAGATTCTCGAGCTCTACATGAACGAGATCTTTCTCGGCCAGCGCGCCTACGGTTTTGCCGCGGCGTCGCAGACCTATTTCGGCAAGCCGCTGGACAAACTGACGGTCGCCGAAACGGCGATGCTCGCCGGCCTGCCGCAGAACCCGCACTACGCGAATCCGATCACCAACCTCGAACGCGCGACGCAGCGTCAGCGCCTCGCGTTGGAGCGCATGCGTGTCACCGGCGTCATCAGCGACGCGCAGCACGCCACGGCGCGCGCTGAAAAACTCGTCATCAACCCGCCGGGCCAGGGCGTGCTGCATGCCGGACACGTGGCCGAGATGGCGCGGCTGGCAGTCGTCGAGCGCCTAGGCGACAAGGCCTACACCAGCGGCATCACGGTCACGACCTCGCTGCGCGCGGCCGATCAGCGCGCCGCGTGGCACGCGGTGCGGCGCGGCGTGCTCGCGCACGACCGCAAGGGCACGTGGCGCGGCGTCGAGGCGGTGGAAACGCTGCCGGCGGCGAGCACGGCCGACAGCCCCGAACTCGAAGCCGCCGTGTCGCGGGCCTTGAAGGCGCACCGCGACGACGAGATGCTGCGCGCCGCGATCGTGCTCTCGGCGACGCCGAAGGAGGTGCGCGTGCAGCTCGCCACCGGCGAGCGCGTGCTGCTGGCGGGCGAAGGCTTGCGTTGGGCGCAGGCGGGCCTGGCGCCGAAGGCCAAGGAGCCGCTGGCGATCAAGCGCGGCGCGGTCGTTCGGGTGACGCAGGATGCCGCGCCGTCGACGACGCGCGGGCAGCAAGGCAAGGCCTGGTCGATCGCGCAGTGGCCGCAGGCCGAGGCCGGCTTCGTCGCGCTCGATCCCCACGCCGGCCACGTGCGCGCGCTCGTCGGCGCTTTCGACTTCAACCGCCAGCCGTTCAACCATGTCACGCAAGCCTTCCGCCAACCCGGCTCGGCGATCAAGCCGCTGCTCTATTCGGCCGCGCTCGAACAGGGTGTGATGCCGGGCACGGTGATCGACGACGCGCCGTACACGGCTGCCAACGGCTGGTCGCCGGCCAACAGCGACGGCCTGTTCCTCGGCCCGCTGACGCTGCGCGACGCGCTGGCCAAGTCGCGCAACGCGGTCAGCGTGCGCGTCGTGCAGTACACCGGCGTCGCGGCGGCGCGCGGCTGGCTGGAGCGCTTCGGCCTCGACCCCGCCCGGCAGCCCGACAACCTGACGCTGGCCCTGGGCAGCGGCAGCGTGACGCCGCTGCAGATGGCGCAGGCTTACGCCGTCATCGCCAACGGCGGCTGGTTGCTGCCGCCGGTGCTGATAGAACGCATCGCCGATGCGCAAGGCAAGCTGCTGTTCGAGGCGCCGCGCCCAGCCGCACTCACCGAAGAAACGCGCGCCATCCCGGCCCGCAACGCGTACCTCGCCGCGTCGCTGCTCGCCGGCGTAACCAAGCACGGCACCGCGGCGCGCGCACAGCAGCAATTGAAGCGCAGCGATCTCTACGGCAAGACCGGCACCACCAACGACGCCGTCGATGCCTGGTTCGCCGGCTTCCAGCCGAGCGTCGTGGCGGTGGCGTGGATGGGCTACGGCGAGCCGAGGAGCCTGGGCGAGCGCGAAACCGGCGGCGGTCTGGCGCTGCCGATCTGGATCGACGACATGGCCGCAGCATTGATGGGCGTGCCCACCGCCAGGCTCCTGCCGCCCGAGGGCCTGATGCGCCAGGGCGACGACTGGCTCTATGACGAATGGGCCGTGCAGGGCCAGGTGCAGCACATCGCCGCCGACGGCGGCGTGCAGTGGGCGCAGCCGTTCCTGGCGCCGCAGGCCCAGGCACCCGTCGAGCCGGCGCCGCGCTGATCGATGCGGCTCGGCGGCTCGGCGGCGCGAGGCTTGGGATGGCGCCACGCGGCCGTGCGTGGCAGCATCGGCCGATGGCTTTGGACGACGAGCCTCTGAACGACGGTGCACCGGCCGACGCGCAAGCGCTCGCGGCCACGCTCGCCGCCGCCGAGCACGGCGACAGGCGCGCCACGGCCGAGCTCTTCACCACGCTCTACCGCGAGCTGCACCGACTGGCGCGCCAGCAACTGCACGCCAACGCCTGGGGCCTGACGCTGGGCGCGACGACGCTGCTGCACGAGGCCTACCTCGACCTGTCCAGCCGCGCCGCCACCTTCCCCGACCGCGCCCGCTTCTTCGCCTACGCTGCGCGCGCGATGCGCGGCCTGATCGTCGACTATGCGCGCGAGCGCAAGGCCTTGAAGCGCGGCGGCGAGTTCCACATCACCTCGCTCAACACGCAGCATGGCGACGAGGTCGGCGCTCCTGCCGACGATCTGCAGCCGCTGGCCGAGGCGCTCGATGAATTGGCCGCGGTCGAGCCGGCGCTGGCCGAGTTGGTCGAGCTGAAGTTCTTCTGCGGCTTCGCACTTGCCGAGATCGCGTCGATGCGCAAGGTCTCGGAGCGCACCGTGCAGCGCGACTGGAACAAAGCCCGCCTGTTCCTGCGCCACGTCATGCGCGACACGCCGTAGGCCAGTTCTGCCGGCGATGCTCGACAACCTGCCGCAACGCTGGGCCACGCTGAGCCCGTTGCTCGACGAGTTGCTCGACCTCGACGCCGCCGGCCGCGCCGCGCGACTGGCCGAACACCGGGCCCGCGAGCCGCGCCTGGCCGACGAGCTGGCGCAGTTGCTGACCGCAGAGGCCGCGCTCGACCACGAAGCTTTCCTCGAAGGCGCCGCGCCCGGCGTGCCGCCGCCCGCCGCCACCCTCGCCGGTCAGCGCATGGGCGCCTACACGCTGGTCGAGGCCATCGGCGCCGGCGGCATGGGCAGCGTCTGGCGCGCGCGCCGCAGCGACGGCCGCTACGAGGGTGATGTCGCGGTCAAGCTGCTCAACCTGGCGCTGGTGGCACGCGGCGGCGCCGAGCGCTTCGCGCGCGAGGGACAGGTGCTGGCGCGCCTGGCGCACCCGAACATCGCGCACCTGATAGACGCCGGCGTCGGCGTCGGTGGCCAGCCCTTCATCGTGCTCGAACATGTGCAGGGCGAGCCGATCGACAGGCATTGCGAAACGCGCCAGCTCGACACCGCCGCGCGCGTGCGGCTGCTGCTCGAGGTGCTGGCCGCCGTCGAGCATGCGCACGGGCGGCTGGTGCTGCACCGCGATCTCAAGCCCGGCAACATCCTGGTCACCGTTGACGGCCGCATCAAGCTGCTCGACTTCGGCATCGCCAAGCTGCTCGACGAGGCCGACGGCGCGGCGCAGCCCACGGCCCTGACGCAACTCGCCGGCCGCGCCTTCACGCCCGAATTCGCCGCGCCCGAGCAGGTGCAGGGCGGCGAGGTCACCACCGCCACCGATGTCTATGCGCTGGGCGTGCTGATGTAC
>JANNJX010000086.1:0-1871 GCA_031396005.1 Burkholderiales bacterium | reverse complement strand
GCGCGTGACTTCCGACAGCGCCGTCGGCGACGCGTGCTCGCCGGCCCACAGCGTCAGCCCGTTGCCGTCGTCTTCGAGCAGCAGCGTGTGCGCCTTGGCGAAGGCGTAGGGCAGGGGGTGGCGCGAGCCCATCGTTGTTCCTTCTTCAGTTGGTTCTCTGCAAACCCGCCGGCGCCGACGCCGGCGCCAGCGGCGGTACCGCCGAGGCAGCGCCTTCCGGCGCGCGCTGCTGCTCCGGCAGGATCGGCGCGTTGCCGGCGCCGAGGAAGAGGTGGCTCTTCGGCTGCACCTCCTTCTGCTGCCCGCGGATCAGGTCGTAGCGGTCGAGCGTCAGCTTGTTGGCGTCGTCGGCCGTGCGCATGATGATCGGGCGCAGGAAGACCAACAGGTTGGTGCGCCGCTTGGTACGGCTCTCGGAGCGGAACAGCGCGCCGACGAAGGGGATGTCGCCGAGCAGCGGCACCTTGCTGTTGTTGTCCTCGAAGCGGTCTTCGATCAGGCCGCCGAGAACGAGAATCGCGCCGTCGTCGACGATCACGTTCGACTCGATCGAGCGCTTGCTCGTCGTCGGCCCGGTGTTGCCGGTGCCGGTGGCCTGGGTGATGACGTCCGAGCTCTCCTGGAAGATCTGCAGCCGCACCGTGCCGCTCTCGCCGATCTGCGGCTTGATGCGCAGCGTGATGCCGACGTCCTTGCGCTCGATGGTCTGGAACGGGTTCGTCGTGCCGGTGCCGGTGCTGGTGAACTGGCCGGTGATGAAGGGCACGTTGCGGCCGACGACGATCTTGGCCTCTTCGTTGTCCACCGTGATCAGGTTCGGCGTCGACATGATGTTGGTGTTGGTCTGCGTCTGCAGCAGTCGTGCGATCGCGGCCACGCCGTAGAAGCCGCCGAAGTCTTTCAGCACGCCGATGTTCAGGCCGCCGAGCGACGTCAGGTCGAGCGCGCCGACGCCCTCGCGGCCCTGGATCGTCGCCGCCGTCAGATTCAGGATGTTGGCGCCGGTGCCGAAGTTGGTGCCCGCGCCGAGGATGTTCTTGTCGCCTTTCTGCCCCGAGATGCCCTGCCACTGGATGCCGAACTCGGCCGCGTTGTCGCCGCCGACCTCGACGATCAGGCTTTCGATGTAGACCTGCGCCCGCCGCGTGTCGAGCTGGTCGATCATCGAGCGAACTTGTCTGTACAAGGGCTCGGGCGCGGTGATGATCAGCGAGTTGGTGGACGGGTCGGCCTGGATGAAGCCGCCGGTGGACGGGCCGGCCGACGCTTGGATCGGCGCTGTGGCCTGCGGCGACGCGCCGGCGGCGCTGCTCTGCTGTTGCTGCAACTGCTGCTGTTGCGGCTGCGTGGCGCTGATGCCGCCGCCACCACCGCCGCCGCTGCCGGTGGTGGTGAAGGCGGCGCGCAGCACCTGCGCCATCTTGGTCGCGTCGGCATTCTTCAGGTGCACGACCCAGATGTTGCCGGCCGGGCCGCCGGAGACGTTGGGCCGGTCGAGCTTGTCGACGATGGCGCGCACCTGCGCCAGCTTGGCGGCGTTGGACGAGCGGATGATGAGCGAGTTGCTGCGCGAATCGGCGAGCACCGACAGCGAGCCGCCGGCCCCGCCACCCGGCACGCCGGGCGCCACCGGGCCGGCGCCGCTGCCATCGACCAGACGCTGCACCAGCGGCGCCATGTCGGACGCCACGCCGGCCTTGAGCGGCAGGATTTCGACGTCGCCCGCAGCCGGCTGGTCGAGCGCGGCGATGATCTTGCCGATGCGCGACAGGTTGTCGGCGTAGTCGGTGATGATGAGAGAGTTGTTGCCCGGGTTGGCGTTGATCGTGTTGTTCGGGCTGATCAGTGGCCGCAGCACGGCGACGAGGTTG
>JANNJX010000683.1:0-1750 GCA_031396005.1 Burkholderiales bacterium | reverse complement strand
CAGGGACTCGGGCGTGGCGTCGCGGCCGGTCGCACTGCGCACCTCGGCCGCCATCGTCTCGAACTTCGCGATGACCACATCGCGGTCGAGTGACGCGTTGCCCGCCGGCCCGAACACCTGCGGGAAATGCGCAGGCGCGATCTTTCCGAGCATCACATTGGCATCGGTCACCGCCAGCGGCCCGCCGCGGCGGTAGCTCGCCGGCCCCGGGTTGGCGCCGGCGCTTTCGGGGCCGACGCGCAGCCGTGCGCCGTCGAACGACAGGATCGATCCGCCGCCGGCGGCGACGGTGTGGATGCTCATCATCGGCGCGCGCATGCGCACGCCCGCCACCTGCGTCTCGAACGCACGCTCGAAGGCGCCGGCATAGTGCGACACGTCGGTCGAGGTGCCGCCCATGTCGAAGCCGATCACCCTGTCGTGCCCGCCGGTCACTGCGGTGCGCACCATGCCGACGATGCCGCCGGCAGGCCCCGACAGGATCGCGTCCTTGCCCTGAAAGCGATGCGCTTCGGCGAGGCCGCCGCTGCTCTGCATGAAGAACAGGCGCACGCCCGGCATCTGCGATGACACCTGATCGACGTAGCGGCGCAGGATCGGCGACAGGTAGGCATCGACGACGGTGGTGTCGCCGCGCGAGACGAACTTCATCAGCGGGCTGGTCTCGTGGCTGCTGCTGACCTGGGTGAAGCCGACCGCGCGCGCCAGCCGCGCCGCCGCCTGCTCGTGAGCCGTGAAGCGCCAGCCGTGCATGAAGACGATGGCGCAGGCGCGGATGCCGTCATCGAACGCGGCCTGCAGTTCGCGCCGCAGTGCGGCTTCGTCGAGCGGCTGCAACACCTCGCCCTGCGCGCCGACGCGCTCGGCCGCCTCGATCACCTGCTCGTACAGCAACTCCGGCAGCACGATGTGGCGCTCGAACAGTTTCGGGCGCGCCTGGTAGGCAATGCGCAGCGCATCACGAAAGCCGCGTGTGGTGACGAGCAGCGTGCGATCACCCTTGCGTTCGAGCAACGCGTTGGTGGCGACGGTGGTGCCCATCTTCACGCACTCAACGCGCTCAGGCGTGATCGCCTCGCCGGCTTTCAAGCCGAGCAAACGGCGGATGCCTTCGACCGCCGCGTCGGCGTACTGCTCCGGGTTCTCGGACAGCAGCTTGGCGGTGACGAGCGCGCCGTCCGGTGCGCGGCCGACGATGTCGGTGAACGTGCCGCCGCGGTCGATCCAGAACTGCCAGCGGCAGGAAGCAGGGGTGTTCATCTACTTGCTCACGCCCATCACCGTGTCCGGCAACCAGGTCACGATCTGCGGAAAGACGGTGATCAGACCGATGCAGACCACCAGGCAGCCGAAGAACGGCAATGCGGCGCGCGCAATGACGTTGCTGTCCTTGCCGGTCATGTTCTGCAGCACGAAGAGGTTGAAGCCCACCGGCGGCGTGACTTCGGCGATCTCGACCAGCAGCACGATGAAGATGCCGAACCAGACCAGGTCAAAGCCCGCCTTCTGGACCATAGGCAGCACGACGGCGCTGGTCAGCACGATCATCGAGATGCCGTCCAGCGCCGTGCCGAGAATGAGATAGACGACGGTCAGCACGGCGATCAGCGCATAGGGCGACAGGTTCATGGCGTTGACCCAGTCGGCCAGCTCGCGCGGGATGCCGGTGAAGGCCATGGTCTTGGTAAGAAACGCCGCACCCGCGAGGATGAACATGATCATGCAGCTCACGCGCGTGGCGCTCGACAGG
>JANNJX010000679.1:0-3803 GCA_031396005.1 Burkholderiales bacterium | reverse complement strand
CACGCTCGGCGATCGATCAGGCCTTGCAGAGTGGCCGGCCGGTGGCGACGGCGGCGTTCGAGTTGAGCCAGGGCGGCCGCGGCGCCGTCATCTATCAGGCGCTGTACCGCGGCGACCCTCAAACCACCGAGCAACGTTTGCGCGCGGCGCGCGGTGTGGTCTTTGCGACCGAGCGGCCCGAGAAGATGCAGGCCGCGCTGCGCGAGCGCCTGCCGTCGGCGGTGGCGATCAGCCTGTTCGACAAGGACGCCGCAGCGGGCGCGCGCGTGCTCGCCGGGGAAGCGGGTTGCGATCAGGTCGAGGCGCCCGCCGCACGCCTGCACACGGCGTCGCTGCCGTTTGCTTCGCAGCAATGGGACTTGCGCGTGACGTCGAGCACGGGCACGAGCGGCATCGGCCGCACCTGGCCGCTGGCGCTGGTCAGCCTGGCCAGCGCGGCGATGCTCGGCGCGCTTCTGCTGACCATCACCGGCCGCGCGCGGCGTATCGAAGCGGCGGTGGTGGAGCGCACCACCGAGCTGCAACAGCGCGGCGCCGAGCTGCAGGCCGAGGCCACCCATCGCCAGCGCACCGCAATGGCCTTGCGCGAGAGCCAGCAGCGCCTGCGCAGCATCCTCGACCACGCGCCGATCGGCGTGGCCTACACCGACACCGAAGGCCGCATCCGCGAAGCCAACCCGTACCTGCGCGAGCTGCTCGGCACCACCAGCGAGCGTCTGGCCGGCATGCCGATGGCCCGCCTGCTCCACCCAGACGATCGCGACGCCGAAGCGCGGGCTCGCGCTCGGCTGCTCGCCGGTGAGATGCCGATGGCGCGCGCGCAACTGCGCTGCAAGGCCGCCGACGGCCGGCTCATCGCCACGCGCGCCAGCGTCAGCTTGCTGCGCAGCGGCCGGGACAGCGCGGCGCGGCGCATGGTCTGGGTGATCGAAGACATCACCGAACACCTGGCGCTCGAAGAGGCACAGCGTGCGCGCGAAGGCGCCGAAGCGGCCAACCGCGCGAAGAGCGAATTCCTGTCGCGCATGAGCCACGAGCTGCGCACGCCGCTCAATGCGCTGCTCGGCTTCACGCAACTGCTCGAACTCGACCGCAAGCAGCCGCTGGCGCCGCACCAACTCGACTGGACGGCGCAGATGCGCCAGGCCGGCTGGCATCTGCTGCACATGATCAACGACACGCTGGACCTGGCGCGCATCGAGTCGGGCCATGTCGAGCTGGAGCCGCGCACGCTCGATCTGGCCGAACTCGTCGGCGCCGCGCAGGCGCTGGTGCAACAGGCGGCCGAGAAGCGGCGCGTCCGCATCGAAATGCACCTGGGTCTGGGCGCGCAGGCGGTGACCGGCGATGCGACGCGCGTCAAGCAGATCCTGACCAACCTGTTGTCCAACGCCGTCAAATACAACCTCGAAGGTGGCAACGTCATCGTCGCCAGCCGCCTGGCCGACGAAGGCCGTGTCGCGCTCGACGTCATCGACACCGGCGCCGGCATGAACCCGCAGCAACTGGCGCAACTGTTCCAGCCGTTCAACCGCCTGGGCCAAGAGAGCGGCCCGGTCGAGGGCACCGGCATCGGCCTGGTGATCAGCCTGCGCCTGGCCGAGCTGATGGGCGGCACGCTGCACGCGCGTTCCTCGCAGGGCATGGGCTCGACCTTCACCCTCGAACTGCCGCGCGCCGCGGTGGCGCCGGCGCCTCGCCAGGCCGACGACGATGAGGGGGTTGGGCCCGCGGCCTACCGGCGCCGTGTCATTCACTACGTCGAAGACAACGAAACCAACGCCGAGGTCATGCGCGGCATCCTGGCGCTGCGGCCGCAGGTCGATCTGGAAATTTCCATGCTCGGCCTGGACGGCCTGGCCGCGATCCAGCGCCGCCGGCCGAGCCTGGTGCTGCTCGACATGCAATTGCCCGACATCGACGGCCTGGAGTTGCTGCGGCACCTGCAGGCCGGAACAGACACGGCTGACATCCCGGTGATCGTGGTTTCGGCCGACGCCACCGAAGCCCGCATCTCGCAGGCGATCGCCGCCGGCGCCACGCATTACCTGACCAAACCGGTCAACGTGCCGACCTTTCTGGCCGCGGTCGACAGCGTGCTCGACCAGTTGGACACGCATTTCGGCTGAACAGTCTGAAGTGTGGGTGCGCACACTTTCTGTTTTAAGCCTACGATTGAACGTTCTGGCCATTGAGTTCGTCGGATACACACACCGTCAGCACTCTCTGCGCGGGAGTGCTAGTATTTTGGAACCTGACCGCCTCGGAGTGCTCCAAAACCCTATGACTGCTGCTGCCCTGCCCCTCTCTGCCGCTCGCGCTGGCTCGCAAACGCTAGCCGTCCGCAACCCGTGGGCGATGGTGCCGCCGATCGGTAACCTCGACGCATACATTTCGGCCGTCAACCGCATCCCGCTGTTAACGCAGGCAGAGGAATCTGAGGCCGCGCGCCAACTGCGCGACAGCGGCGACCTCGCCGGCGCCGGACGCTTGGTGCTGTCGCACTTGCGCCTGGTGGTTTCGGTGTCGCGCCAGTACCTGGGCTACGGCCTGCCGCAGGGCGACCTGATTCAGGAAGGCAACGTCGGCCTGATGAAAGCCGTCAAGCGCTTCGACCCGGAACAGGGCGTGCGCCTGGTCAGCTACGCGCTGCACTGGATCAAGGCCGAGATTCACGAGTACATCCTGAAGAACTGGCGCATCGTGCGCCTGGCCACGACCAAGGCGCAGCGCAAGCTGTTCTTCAACCTGCGTTCGAAAAAGGCAGCGATGAAGGGCGACGCCGCCGAGGCCGACACGCACCGCAACACGCTGACGCCGGCCGAGGCCGAGCGTATGGCGCGCGAACTGAACGTCAAGCCTGAAGAGGTGCGCGAAATGGAAACGCGCATGGCCGGCGGCGACGTGGCGCTGGAGCCGCAGAGCGACGACGACGGCGAAGAGACGTTCGCGCCGATCGCCTACCTGGCCGATGAGTCGAGCGAGCCGACGCGCGTCATCGAAGCACGCCGCCGCGACGCGTTGTCCTCCGACGGCATCGCGCACGCACTCGAGGTGCTCGATGCTCGCAGCCGCCGCATCGTCGAAGAGCGCTGGCTCAAAGTCAACGACGACTCATCGGGCGGCATGACGTTGCACGAGCTGGCATCGGAGTACGGCGTGTCGGCCGAGCGCATCCGCCAGATCGAAGTCGCGGCGATGAAGAAGATGCGCGACGCGCTCGAAACGTTGGCAGCCTGATCGCGCGGGCCAACGCCGGCCCGCTCCCAAGCGTCCGGCCCGCGCTTCCCCTCGGGGGAGTGCTCGCGCAGCGAGCGAGGGGCTGTCAGTTCACGCCCCGGACAAGAGCAGCTTCAAATCGTCGGCCAGCGCATCGCTGCCGCCGCCGTAGCGCACGAACAGGCGCACGTTGCCTTTGGGGTCGAAAATATACGAGCCGGCTGTGTGGTCGATCGTGTAGCTGCCCTCGATCTTGCCGGGCACCTTGCCGAAGTACACCTTGAAGTCGCGGGCGACGGCCTGCGTTTGTTCGAGCGTGCCGCGCAACGCAATCACGTCGGTGCCAAACGGCCGCACGTAGTCCTTCAACACCGCGGCGGTGTCGCGCTCTGGGTCGACGGTGATGAAAACCGGCTGCACCTTGGCGCCATCGGGCCCGAGCTTGCCACGCACTTCGGCGATCTCGGCCAGGGTGCTCGGACAAACATCCGGGCATTGCGCGAAGCCGAAAAAGACGATGGCCACCTTGCCTTTGAAGTCGGCCAGCGTGCGCGTCTGGCCATTGGCGTCGGGCAGCGCCAGCG
>JANNJX010000066.1:0-2006 GCA_031396005.1 Burkholderiales bacterium | reverse complement strand
CGAGCCGAAGAAGGCGCATGCGACGACCGCGCATGACCATGCGAGCTGTTAGAGCCATGATATTTTTTTCCCCCCCTGTCGCGTCAGCGAAAGCTCGCTGCACAACGGGGTCACCAACGAATTTCGAACGGGGCGGATGTTGCGGGCGCTCTGTGCGTCAGCCAACGTTGGTGCGGTTAGAGAGGTGACCTGCGGTAAGCGCGACTGTGGCCGTCAGCGCGCCGCATCGGACGCTATACCGTGGCCGATCGGCGATCGCAGGCGTCGCGCTGCGATTTCATCGACTTACAGCTTGAACCGCCAAACGCGGCGTCGGACTACACCGCGGCTTCGAAACCGCTTGCGAAATGTTCGCGCATCAGCTTCACGGCCTTGCTGCTCTCGCGCGACGCGATCGCCGCCATCAGGGAGCGGTGCTCTGCCAGTGAATCCGTCAGCCGCCCCTGCGTGAACAGCGAGTGATGGCGGTTCAACTTCATTACCTTGCGCAGGTCGGCCACGATCTGCGTGCGCCAGCGGTTGCCGGCGATGTCGAGCAGGGCCATGTGGAACTGCTCGTTGGCGGCGAAGAACGCGTCGCGCTGGCGCACCTGCTTCTCCAGACGTTCGTGCAGAAGCTCGAGGCGCGCGAGCTGCGTGGCGCTGGCATGGCGTGCCACCTCGCCGGCGGCATCGGCCTCGAGCAGCGACAGCAGGTGGTAGATCTGGGCCACGTCGTCGCGGCTCATCTCGGCGACGTAGGCGCCGCGGCGCGGCTTCATCGTCACCATGCCCTCGGCCGCGAGAACCTTCAGCGCTTCGCGCAGCGGTGTGCGGCTGATGCCGTATTCGGCGCAGAGCTTGCTCTCGTCGATCCAGGCGCCGGGCTCGAGCTCGCGGGCGAAGATCTGGCCGCGAAGCCGCTCGGCCACGTCTTCGTAGAGGGCGCGGCGCGACAAGGAGCCGTTGGGGGCGGGCGCGGCGGCGGCCATGGCGTGCAGTCGGTTTCGCGTTGAGGTTCTGGTTGAATTTGAATTCATAATTATAGATAATGCAAGCGGCCGGCGTGGTGCCCGACACCGGCGTCCGGCTGCGCCACACTGCGCACGCGCACCGAGGAGAACACGATGCCCCAACCCCCTGCGACGTTGAAAGACTGGCATCGTGCCGCGGCCACGTCCGCGCCCGGCGGCGACGTGTCGGCACTGAACTGGGTCACCCCTGAGGGCCTCACGGTCAAGCCGCTGTACACGGCCGAAGACGTGGCAGGCCTGGCCGACCCGTCGATCGCGAACACGCTGCCTGGCTTCGCGCCCTACCTGCGCGGCCCGCAGACCACGATGTATGCCGTGCGGCCGTGGACGATCCGCCAGTACGCCGGCTTTTCGACCGCCGAGGACAGCAACGCCTTCTATCGCAAGAACCTCGCCGCCGGCGGGCAGGGCGTCAGCGTGGCCTTCGACCTGGCCACACACCGCGGCTACGACAGCGACCACCCGCGCGTCACCGGCGACGTCGGCAAAGCGGGCGTCGCGATCGACAGCGTCGAGGACATGAAGATCCTCTTCGACGGCATCCCGCTCGACAAGGTGAGTGTCAGCATGACGATGAATGGCGCGGTGCTGCCAGTGCTCGCCGGCTATATCGTCGCCGCCGAAGAGCAAGGCGTGGCGCAGGCGCAGCTGTCGGGGACCATCCAGAACGACATCCTCAAGGAGTTCATGGTCCGCAACACGTACATCTACCCGCCGCAGCCGAGCATGCGGGTGGTGGCGGACATCATCGAGTACACGGCCAAGAAGATGCCGAAGTTCAACTCGATCTCGATCTCGGGTTATCACATGCAGGAGGCCGGCGCGAACCAGGCGCTGGAACACGCGTTCACGCTGGCCGACGGCAAGGAGTACGTGAAGACGGCGATCGCCAAGGGGCTCGATGTCGACGAGTTCGCGCCGCGCCTGAGCTTCTTCTGGGCGATCGGCATGAACTTCTATCTCGAGATCGCCAAGATGCGCGCCGCGCGCCTG
>JANNJX010000609.1:0-5572 GCA_031396005.1 Burkholderiales bacterium | reverse complement strand
TCGCGCGATGCCGTGCTGCGCTTGCTGTCCGTCGCCAACTGGTTGATGGGGAAGCGATGAAGCTCGTGCGTTGTGTGGTGCTTGCAAGGCGACGGGCCCGAGGGCGGTGCGGCGACCGTGCGATTTCTGGTACTCCAGCATGAGCGCGGGCGCCGCGCCGCCCTCGGGCCAAGCGCGAAAGACATGACGCCTTTGCAGTTCGAAGCCCTATACAGCGCGCGTTGGAACGAGCTTGAAGCCGCGCTCGACCAGCTCGACGGCGAGAAGCCCAAGAAGAACCCGGTCGGCGACACCCACAAGACGATCACCGACGCCGCGCGCGTCGCCGCCCTCTACCGCAGCGCCTGCGAACACCTGGCACTCGCCCGTGCGCGCGACTACCCGGTGCATCTGGTCGAGCACCTCGAGCAACTGACGCACCGCGCGCACCAGCGCATCTACCACCGCGCCGAGCCGGCCACCGGTCGCATTTCGCGCATGTTCCTCGTCGGCATTCCGCAGGCGGTGCGTGCGCATCGCTGGTACGTGCTCGTGGCGACGCTGGCATTTGCGCTGCCGCTGATCGGCACGGCCATCGGCGCCGCCTACGAGCCCGGCTTTGCGCTGATGCTTCACGACGCGCCCTCGCTGCGCAGCTACGAAGAGATGTACGGCAAGGACGCCGAAGCGTACGGGCGGCAGCGCGGCGCCGACAGCGACTTCCAGATGCTCGGCCACTACATCATGAACAACATCGGCATCGCTTTCCGCACCTTTGCCGGCGGCTTGTTCGCCGGCATCGGCGCGCTGTTCGTGCTCGTCTTCAACGGCTTGTACGCGGGCGCGATCGCCGGCCACCTGACGTCGCGCGGCCTCGGCGACAACTTCTATTCGTTCGTCATCACACACGGCGCGTTCGAGCTGACGGCCATCGTGCTCGCCGGCGCCGCCGGGCTGGCGATCGGCCATGCGCTGCTCGCGCCGGGCCGCAACACGCGCGCCGGTGCGCTGCGTGAGGCTGCGACGCGCGTCGTGCCGGTGCTCTACGGCGTGTTCGCGCTGCTCGTCGTCGCCGCGGTCGTCGAAGCGTTCTGGTCGTCGGCGCGCTGGGTGCCGCATGAAGTGAAGTACGGCGTCGGCGGCGTCTGCTGGTTGCTGGTCATCGGCTGGCTGGCCTGGCAAGGCCGTGCGGGAAAAGCCGATGCGCATTGAAGCACTGGCGATCACGCTGCGGCCGCGGCCGATGAGCGAGGCCGCCGACCTCGGCCAGCGACTCGTGCAAGTGCATGCGCGCTCGCTGTGGCGCTGCTACGCGTCGGTTTGGGCGGCAGTCGTCTTGCTCGCCCTGGCCACGGTGGAGATCGCGGGCTGGCTGCCCGGCTTGCTGATCTTCTGGTTGAAGCCCTGGCTCGACCGCAGCCTGCTCTTCGTCTTGTCGCGCGCTGTGTTCGGCGAGCCAACTCGCTTGGCCGACCTGTGGGCGGCGCGGCGCGAAGTCTTTGCGCGCAGCCTGGTGCGCACATTGACGATCGCACGCCTGTCGCCGTGGCGATCGTTCACGCAGGCCATCGAACAACTCGAAGGCCAGCGCGGCGCAGCACGCCGCAAGCGCCGCGGCGTGCTGCTGGGCAGCCAGCGCGGCGCTGCAGCCGGGGTGCAGTTCGTTTACGCCAACCTCGAGATGATCTTCGTCATCGCCTTGGTCGCGCTGATCGCCTGGTTCCTGCCCGAAGCGCTGCGCCATGAACTGTGGGTGCTGTACAGCGAAGGGCAATCGGCGCCGATACAGGCCGCAGCCGCGTTCGGCTACGGCCTGGTGGTGCTGGCCCTCGAACCGTTCTATGTCGCGGCGGGGTTTGCGATGTACTTGAACCGCCGCGTCGAGCTCGAAGCGTGGGACATCGAGCAGGAGTTTCGCCATGCGTTCGCGTGAGCTCTTCGCGCTCGCGCTGCTGCTCTTCGCGCTGGTCACGCAGGCTGCCGAACCGCCGACGCCGCAGCAAGTGCGCGAAGCCACCGAAGCCGTCTACAACGACCCCGACCTGCACGGCCTGAAGGCCGATCGCCAGTTGCGCTTCAAGAACCGCGAGCAACCGAAAGAGCAGGACAAGGCGGTCAATCCGCGCTGGCTGCGCGACCTCGTGCGCTGGTTCTCGGAAGCCGGCCGCTGGCTGATGTGGCTCGGCATGGCGGCACTGGCCGCCGTGCTCCTCGTCTACCTGCGACGCTGGATCGCCGTGCGCGGCGAAGCTGCGGGCGGCCGCGCGCTCGCGTTGCCGAGCCACGTGCGCGATCTCGACATCCGCCCCGAGAGCCTGCCCGACGATCTGCCCGCCGCCGTGCGCGCGCTCTGGCAGCGCGGTGAATCGCGCGCTGCGCTGTCGCTGCTCTACCGCGGCGCGCTGTCGCGCCTGGTGCATGACCACGCCGTGCCGGTGCGCGCAGCGAGCACCGAAGGCGAATGCGCGACGCTGGCGTCGCAGCACCTGGACGCTGAGCGTGGCGCCTTCGTGGCGCGGCTGATCGGCCTGTGGCAGTTGGCGGTCTACGGCGCGCGCCTGCCCGACGCCGCCGCGGTGCTTGCGGTCTGCGACGAGTTCAATACGCGCCTGCCGCGGCGCATGGCCCCTGCCACCCCCACGCCATGAAGCGGCCATCGACAGAGACTACGGTCAACCTGCTCGCGCTGGCGGCCATCGCCGCGCTCGGCCTCTGGCTGCTCTTTGCCACCGAGTGGGTCGATGTCTGGCAAGCGACGCCGCGGCGCGGCGAAGCGGCGCGCGATGACCACTACGCGATCAAGCAGATCGTCGGCAAGCTCGGTGGCAATGTCTCGTCGCCCGACAACCTCGACCGCCTGCCGCCGCCCGGCGCGACGCTAGTGCTCGAGTCGAACCAGTGGGACTTCCTGCCTGGGCGCAGCCAGCAGTTGCGCGAGTGGGTCGAAGTGCACGGCGGGCATCTCGTGCTGCCGAGTTTCTTCATCACGGGCGCGACCATCGACTGGCTGCCGTTGCGGCAGAAGAAGCGCGCCAAGGGCGCTGCGCTGAGTTGCCCCGCGCCCTCCGCCGGCGACGACGCAGATGCGGATGAAGACAACGGCGATGACCGCGAGCGCGAAAACGTGCCACCCACGCCGCCGGCTTCGCGCCCTCGACCCGACGATCCGCCGTTCGTCGGCCCGCAAGACAACCCGCGCAACCAATGCGTGACGCTGGCCGAGCGCATCGGTGGTGATGCCGCGGCCGAACCGCTGCGGCGTTATCGCCTCTGCCAGAGCGACTGGACGGCAGGCCTTGAAGCCACGCCCGCGGCGGCCGAGTCGTGGTCGATCGGCGGCACGTTCGGCCCGCCGGTGCTGCGCGCCACGCTCGGCAACGGGCGCGTCACAGCGATGAGCGCCTGGGGCTTCATGAGCAACCGCAGCGTCTTCAGCGGCGACCATGCGCAAGTTGCAGTTGCGATGCTCGACCTGCGCGCCGGCGACAGCGTCTGGTTCGTCATCGACGAAAAGCGCGAAGCGCTGCTGATGTGGCTCTGGCACCGCGCCGGCCCTGCCATCGGCCTGGCACTGCTGGCCGTCGGCTTTGCGTTGTGGCGCGGCGCGCGGCGCTTTGGCCCGCTGCTGCCGCAGCCGCCGCTGGCGCGGCGCTCGGTGGCCGAGCAGATCCGCGGCACGTCTGCCTTCGTGCTGCGCGGCGGCGGCGCCGCGCTGCTCGCCGCCGCACGGCGCGCGCTCGACGACGCGGCGCGGCAACGCATCGCCGGCTACGACCGGATGACGATCGGCCAGCGCGTCGAGGCGCTGCGCCAGCCGACCGGCCTCGCGGCCGATGTGCTGACGCGTGCGCTCGATCCGCAACTGCCTCGCGGCCGCGCTCTGCCGGACAAGCTCGCCATCATCGAACAGGCACGGCGCCGACTCGCCTTCAATTGATCAGAACGAGAAAGGACGAACCATGTCGCTCAACCCCGCCGACCTGACGCGCGCGCAAGAGGTGCTCGCCGCGCTGCGCGAAGAAATCGGCAAGGCCGTCGTCGGCCAGCGCGATGCCGTCGATCAGGTGCTGGTCGCGCTGCTCGCCGCCGGTCATGTGCTGATCGAGGGCGTGCCGGGCCTGGGCAAGACGCTGCTGGCGCGCGCCCTGGGCAAGTCGCTGTCGCTGCAAGTGGCGCGCGTGCAGTTCACGCCGGACCTGATGCCGTCGGACATCACCGGCCACGCCATCCTCGACACCAACACGCGCGGCGAAGGCAATGCGCTCGGGACGCTGCGCGTGCTGCGCGGGCCGGTGTTCACGAATCTGCTCGTCGCCGACGAAATCAACCGCGCGCCGGCGAAAACGCAGGCGGCGCTGCTCGAAGTGATGCAGGAAGCGCAGGTCACGCTCGAAGGGCAGACGCTGCTCCTGTCCAAACCCTTCATGGTGCTGGCAACGCAGAATCCGCTCGAAACGGAAGGCACCTACCCGCTGCCCGAAGCGCAGCTCGACCGCTTTCTGCTGAAGATCGAGATCGGCTACCCGCCGCACGATGAAGAGACGGCCATCGTCGTGCGCAGCACCGAGGGCCAAGCCGGCGACCAGCTGCCGCTGGACGGCGTGACGCAGCGCGTCGAGGAGCGCCACGTCATCACGCTGCAGAACATGGCCGCTGCCGTGCGTGTCGACGACAAGGTGATCGACTACGCCGTGCGCATCACGCGCGCGACGCGCAGCGCGCCGGGTTTGTCGAACGGCGCCGGGCCGCGCGGCGCGATCGCGCTGATCCGCGCCGCGCGCGCGGCGGCGCTGATGGCCGGGCGCGACTTCGCGACGCCGGATGATGTGAAGCACCTCGCCATCGCCGCGCTGCGCCATCGCGTGCTGCTGGCGCCGGATGCGCAACTCGAAGGGCGGCGCGTCGATGAGCTGCTGTCGACGCTGCTCGAAGGCGTCGACGCACCGCGGATGTAGCCACCGGTGAAACTGCTGCCGTCACGCACCGCCATCTACGCGCTGCTGGCCGTCGCTGCCGCGGCGCTGCTGGCGTTGGTGTTGCGTGTGCCGGCAGCCGACGTGGGCGTGGCCGTGCTCGGCTCGCTCGCGCTCGGCGCGGTGTGGGCAGCCGTTGACTTGTGGTTGACGAAGCGCGCCTGGCACACCGCGCCGCTGCAATGGACACGCCGCTTGCCCGATGCCTTCGCCCTCGGCGTGCAACGCACGATCGACGGCACGCTCGCCAACACCGGCACGCGGCGCTGGCGCGTCGCCTTTTTCGACCATGCCGACCCCGATCTCGATCCGCAAGGCCTGCCGGTCACGGCCGATCTGCGCGCGAACGCGCAAGCGCAGTTGCGCTACACCGTGCAGCCGCGCCGCCGCGGACGCGTGGCATTCGAGCCCGCCGACGTGCGCGTGTCGAGCCTGGGCCGCAGCCTCGAACTGCAGTGGCGCATCGGCCAGAGCGAAACGCGTCCCGTGTTGCCGAACTTCGCCTCGGTGTCGCGCTACGCCTGGCTGGCCACCGACCGGCGGTTGGCGGACATCGGCATCAAGACGCAGGTCCAGCGCGGCGAAGGCACCGACTTCAAGCAGCTCGCCGAGTACCGGCC
>JANNJX010000603.1:0-3588 GCA_031396005.1 Burkholderiales bacterium | reverse complement strand
AAAGCCGTGGATGAAGTTGGTCGTGCCGTCGAGCGGGTCGATGATCCACAGGTAGTCGCTGTGCTTGGCGCCGTGCGCGCGGCCCGACTCTTCGGCCAGGATGGCGTGGCCGGGGTAGGCGGTGAGCAGGGTCTCGATGATGATCTTCTCCGCCGCCTGATCGACTTCGGTGACGAAGTCGTTGACGCCCTTGGTGGAAATCGTCAGCCGCTCGACGTCGAGCGCGGCGCGGTTGATGATCGATCCTGCCGCGCGTGCCGCCTTGACGGCGATGTTGAGCATGGGGTGGAGCGCTTGCGTCATGGCAACCTTGGAGGGGGATCGATCGGCAGAAGGAAAGAGCGGGCGGCGACAATGAAGGCGCCGCGAAGACCGCGATTTTACCGATGACCTCCGCGATGCCGATCAGCCGCTTCGTTCTCGTCGAGACCAGCCACGCCGGCAACGTCGGAGCTGCGGCACGGGCGTTGAAGGTGATGGGCTTCGACGACCTGGTTCTGGTCGCGCCGCGCAGGCCGCACGTGACGAAGAATCAGGAGGCGATCGCGCTGGCCAGCGGCGCGCTCGACGTGCTCGAACACGCGCGCACCGTGGGCACCATCGCCGAAGCGCTGGACGGCATCACGCATGTCTGCGCCACGGCGATGACGCCGCGCGATTTCGGCCCGCCGGCCGTCGCGCCGCGCGCACATTTTGGATCGCTCGCGAACGCGCCGCCGGACATCGCCTTCGTCTTCGGCAGCGAGCGCTTCGGCCTGGCCAACGACGATGTGTACCGCAGCCACGTCTGCCTCTCGATCCCGACCGCACCGGGCTACGGTTCCTTGAATCTCGCACAAGCGGTGCAATTGATCGCCTACGAATGGCGTCAGGCGCTCGGTGACTTTGCTGTGCAGCCGCGCACTGCGGAGCCGACCCTCGCCGACGCGCGCGCCGTGCAAAGGCTGCTGGCACATTGGCAGCAGACGCTGGTGGACATCGGCTTTCTCGACCCCGTTGCGCCGAAGAAGCTGATGCCACGCCTGAACCAGCTGGCCAACCGCGCGCAGCTCACCGCTGAGGAAGTGCACATCCTGCGTGGCATCGCCAGAGCGATCACAGCGAGCAAGGAATAGCGCGGGCTTCTACACTCGGAACATGTTGCCCCTGGCTCACTTCGTTCGCGTCCCCCGAGGGCAGCGTCAGTGGCTTGGGGCGGCCCTACGCCACTGACCACCATGCTTGACCGCCTCAGAGAAAACATCGCCTGCATCCGCGAGCGCGACCCTGCGGCGCGCTCGACGTGGGAGGTCTTGACCTGTTATCCGGGTCTGCATGCGCTGTTCATCCACGGCTGGGCGCATGCCTGCTGGCTGGCGGGGTTTTACTGGCTGGGGCGCATCACCTCGCACCTCGGCCGCTTTCTGACCGGCATCGAGATCCACCCAGGCGCGAAGATCGGCCGCCGCGTCTTCATCGACCACGGCATGGGCGTGGTCGTCGGTGAGACCGCCGAGATCGGTGACGACTGCACGATCTACCAGGGCGTCACGCTTGGCGGCACCCGGCTCGAGAAAGGCGCCAAGCGCCATCCGACGCTGGGCCGAGGTGTCATCGTCGGTGCCAATGCGCAGGTGCTCGGCGGTTTCACGGTCGGTGAGGGCGCCCGCGTCGGCGGCGGCGCGGTCGTGACCAAGCCCGTGCCGCCCGGTGCGACCGCGGTCGGCAACCCGGCGCGCATCATCGCCGCCGAGTCCGATGCGCAACGCGAAGAAGCCGCTGCCAAGATGGGCTTCTCCGCGTACGGCGTGACGCAGGGCGACGACCCGGTGGCGCTGGCGATGAAGGGCCTGATCGACAACGCCGGAGGCCACGAGCACCAGATTGCCTTGTTGTGGCAAGCCGTCGAGAAACTCTCTCAACGTTCGCGCGAGTTGCCGAACGACGACTGCGTGCCCGACGATGCGCAGAAGGCCGAGACCTTCGACGCCGAACGGCTGAACCGGCTCGTCAAGTAGTCGTTGCCCGCTACTCCTGCGTTGTCGGTCAGGCACACTGATTCGTGCCGATCAACTCCAGGAGACACAACATGCAGAAATTTTGGGCGCGCGTGTGCGCCGTGCTGATGATGGCCACGCTGTGTGCCGGGGGCGCTGTGGCCCAAGGCGTCGAGCGTGAGGGCGTCAAGTTCGAGCCCACGGTGCAGGTCGGCGGTGCGGCGCTGCAGTTAAACGGCGCCGGGGTGCGCACACGCGCGATCTTCAAGGTCTATGTGGCGGGTCTGTATGTGCCGCAGAAGGCCAGCGATGCCGCTGCGCTGTTGGCGCAGAAAGGCCCGCGCCGCCTGTCGTTGACGATGCTGCGCAATGTCGATGCCGATTCGTTCGCCGGCCCGCTCAACGAGGGCCTGCGCAACAACCACACCGAGGCGCAGGTGACGGCCTTCAAGCCGCAGATCGATGCGATGAACGCGGCGCTGAAGGCGATCGGCGAAGCCAAGAAGGGCGACGTGCTGCACTTCGAGTACCTGCCCGACAGCGGCACGCGCATCACCGTCAACGGCCAGCAGAAGGGCGCGAACATTTCCGGCGAAGAATTCTTCACCGCCATGCTGCGCATCTGGCTCGGTGACAAGCCGGCCGATGGCGATCTGAAGAAGGGTCTGCTCGGCACGAGCTGAAGAGCAAGAGAAAGAGGCGCCGCGGCGCCTCTTTCGGTGGCTGCTTCGAGCCGTTCAGCCGCGCGGCGGCGTGCCCTGCACCGGCGCCGGCAGCGGTTGCACCGGCTGCGTGCCGGCCGGCGCGCGCTGCACGCGCGTCTTGCCGCCGGTGGTGACGAGGATCACCGGATCGCCCGGATTGAAGATTTCGCTGGCCTTGGCCTGGACGACGGCGCGGCGGTCGCCGTTCTTCATCTGCAGCAGGATCTCGACCGCGTCTTCCTTGGTGGCGCCGCGCTCGATCGCGTTGCCGATGACCGCGCCGGCGACCGCGCCGACGACGGCAATCGCGGCCGACTCGCGGCCCGACGAGCGGGTCGAGCCGGCCACGCCGCCGAGCACCGCGCCGGTGGCGCCACCCGCGCCGCTCTGGCTGCCGTCGACGACGACGCTGCGCACCGACAGCACGGTAGCGTCCTGCACGGTGGCCAAGCGCTGCGCGTCGCCGCGCTGAACGACGTCGGGGCTGGTGGTGGTGCAGGCGGCCAGCGCGGCCAGCGCTGCGGCGGCGGCGAGGGTCTTGATCATCTTGTTCATCGTCGTCCCTTTCGAAGTGTTGCGCTCGGCGCAACGTCAGGCGCCACGCAGAGGTTGACGCATCCTGCCAGTGTGGGTTCAACGCACAGCGTAAAGACCCCTCAGCGCGTGCATAAAGTACGCTCTCAGCCGTGAAGGCGTGAGTTGCGCGGCACGCTGGCCAGCAAAAACTCCATCTGGTCGACCAGGATACGGCGGCCGCGCAGGATCATGTCCTCGTGCAGGCTGGGCACGTAGGGCAGGTAGAGCAGCGACATGCGCGCTTCTTCGGGCAGGCGATTGCCCTTGTGGCCGTTGCACGAGCGGCAGGCGGTGATGCAGTTCATCCAGGCGTCGCCGCCGCCGCGCGACAC
>JANNJX010000562.1:0-2205 GCA_031396005.1 Burkholderiales bacterium | reverse complement strand
AGAAGTCCACGAGCTCCTTCACCTCCTCCTTCGCTTCGTCGCAACCGGCGACGTCGGCGAAGGTGGTGGTGTTGTTGGCCTCGTCGAGCATGCGCGCCTTGCTCTTGCCGAAGCTGAAAGCGCCGCCCTTGCCACCGCCCTGCATCTGGCGCATGAAGTACACCCAGACGCCGATCAGCAGCAGGAATGGGCCCCAGCTGATCAGGATCGTCATCAACAGCGACTGCTCTTCGCGCGCCTTGACTTCGAACTTGACGTTGTTCTTGATCAGGTCACCGGTCAAGCCGCGGTCGAGGATCGAGCCCAAGGTGCGCACCGAGCCGCCGTCGGTTCGCTTGGCGATGATCTCGATGTTGCCCGGCCCTTCCTGGATCTGCACGCTGGCGATGCGCCCGCCGTTGACTTCACCGAGGAACTCGGAGTAGCCGATCGCATCGGCTCGCGCGGCGCCCTTGTCGAGCTGCTTGAAGACCGTGAACAGGACCAGTGCAATCACCAGCCAGACAGCGATCTTCGAAAACCATTGATTGTTCACCGCGGCTCCTTGTGCCTTTACCCAGACCAAAACAGGTTGGGGTCAGATGCGGACGATTTTAGTCCGATCAAGAGAATGAGGGTTTGGCAGGACTTGTGCGCTAAATCCTTGTCAGCGCGCAGTATTCATCAGACCTTCTTTCGGACCGATACCGACGATGAAAGTTTCCGAAGAACGGTCACGAGAGGCTTTGGGCTTGATCGGCTTGACGACGCGGAAGGTTTTCTTGAACAACTCAACCAGCTGGCTGTAGCCGCTGCCATGGAACATCTTGGCCACCAGCGCGCCCTGCGGCGTCAGGTGGCGGGTCGAAAACTCGATCGCCAACTCCACCAGATGGGCCATGCGCGCGGCATCGACGCCGTCGATGCCCGACAGGTTGGGCGCCATGTCCGAGACCACCACGTCCACCGGCCGGCCGGCCAGCGCCGCTTCGAGCGCGGCCATGACCTCGTCTTCGCGAATGTCACCCTGGATGAACCGCACGCCCTCGATCGGCTCGAACGGCAGGATGTCCAGGGCAATGATCGTGCCGTCGAGTTCACCGACAGCCGCGCCCCCGGCCCCAACCGCCCGGGGCGCGAACTTGCGTCGCAGGTACTGGCTCCAGGCGCCGGGCACAGCGCCCAGATCGACGACGATCTGGCCGGGCTTGATGAGCCCGAGCGCCTCGTCGATCTCCTTCAGCTTGTAGGCGGCGCGCGCGCGGTAGCCCTCGCGCTGCGCCTGCTTCACATACGGGTCGTTGATATGGTCGTTCAACCATGCCTTGTTGACCTTCTTGCTTTTTGTATTGACTTTCATGGTGACCGGATAATGGGCGAATGCCTGCTTTGATTCTGACTGCCGCCGAGCGCCGCGAGCACCGCGCGGCTTCTCATCACCTCGACCCGGTGGTGGCCATCGGCGGCGACGGCCTGACCGACGCGGTGCGCAAGGAAGCGGACGCAGCGCTCAAGGCCCATGGCTTGATCAAGGTCCGTGTCTTCAGCGACGACCGCGCCGCGCGCGAAGCGATGCTCGCCGAGCTCACCGACAAGCTGAGTGCTGCGGCCGTGCAGCACATCGGCAAGCTGCTCGTGCTGTGGCGCCCGATCGCCCTGAAAGAAAAGGCCGAGCGCGAAGACCGAGGTGCCGGACCCAAGGTCGTGAAAGTCCTGAAGTTCAGCAAGAGCGGCAACCACCGGCCGCAGGTCAAGAAGCTCACCGTGCGCGGCAACGAGCGCTTGACTGCCGGCGGCATGGTCAAACGCGCCAAGAAACGGCCCCAGACCAGCAGTGTGAAGAAACGCTCCCTGGCTCAGACGTAGCGCACCGCGGCGATCTCGAAGCTCTTGCTGCCGCTGGGCGCATCGTATTCGGCAACGTCGCCGGCTTCCTTGCCGATCAGCGAGCGCGCGATCGGCGAGGAGATCGAGATCAGGCCCTGCTTCAAGTCGGCCTCGTCGTCGCCGACGATCTGGTAGGTGACCTTCGCCCCGCTGTCCTCGTCTTCCAGATCGACCGTGGCACCGAAGACGACGCGGCCATCGGCTTCGAGCTTGGCCGGATCGATGATCTGCGCCGCCGCCAGCGTCGATTCGAGCTCGAGGATGCGGCCTTCGATGAAGCCCTGCTTGTCCTTCGCGGCCTCGTATTCGGCGTTCTCGGACAAGTCGCCTTGCGCGCGT
>JANNJX010000530.1:0-12367 GCA_031396005.1 Burkholderiales bacterium | reverse complement strand
CGGAATCCCGCGGCGCAGGTCGGGTGGCGCTAACGCAACCTGGCGGGCGCTGGCCCGGCGGCCTGCAAGGGGGCATCCCGCAGGGAAGGTGCGCAAGATCGCCCAAGCCCGCCGTCGTCCAGGCCGCCCCCCGCGCCGCGACTGCCTGCTGCCGGCAGGGTCGGTCGGCGGCATGCCGTGTCATGTCGCGTCGCGCGGATGGCGATCGAGCAGGAACCGGCCAAAGAAGCTGGCCAGTTCGTGGTGGGCGTCCAGCGGCAGCACGTTCGCCACGTACTGGTCGGGGCGGACGACGACCAGGGCCCCCCGCTCGCGGTCGATGCCCCGCAGATCGAAGATGTCCTGGCCGCGCTGCAGGTCCGGCGCGAAGGCCTTCTCGTAGTCGACCAGCCCGTACCGCCCCTTGCGCGGTAGCAGCAATGACGGCAGTGCTGCCACTTCGAGGTCGCGGTGCCCCCGCTGGAACACCGCGCGCAGGTCGATGACGGTGTCGATGTCGGCCCCGGCCGGCGTGAAGCGGCGCAGCGGCGAGCTGGGCGATTGCGCCAGAAAGGCGGCGAGTTCGCGCAGCCGCTGCCCGCTGCTGTCGGCAAAGGCGTAGAGGCGCCAGGCACCATCGGCACGGGCGACATGGCCCAGGTGCATCGGCTTGGCGTCGGCCAGGCGCACCACCGGCGCCGAGTGGAAGCGCATGCCGATCGTGAAGCCCCTGGCCAGGGCCTGGTGGGTGGACGCAGCGGTCAGCACGGTCGTCGGCTCGTAGTGCGTCGACACACCTGCGGTGTAGCGGCCCGACTTGACGAAGTAGGCCTGAAGCTCCTGCGGGTCGACGCCGCCGAGCTCCGGGCGGCTCGGATCGAGCGGCTGCGAGGCCATGATCTTCGACCATTCCCTGTCGAAGTCGATCAGCCCCTGGGCGATCACCTGGCGCTCGGCGGAGTAGGTGCGCAGCAGGTCTGGCGCGGCACGGCCGTCGAGCACCGCCGCCAGCTTCCAGCCCAGGTTGAAGCTGTCCTGCATCGACACGTTCATGCCCTGGCCGGCCTTGGCGCTGTGGGTGTGGCAGGCATCGCCGGCGATGAAGACGCGCGGCAGGCGCGTGGGTCCGGCAGCACCGGCCTGGTCCGCCGGCACGTCGTCGAAGCGGTCGGTCACGCGCTGGCCCACCTGGTAGACCGCAAACCACACCACGCTCTTGACGTCGAGCGTGTAGGGGTGCATCACCCGCTGCGCCGTCGCGATCACCGAGGCTTGGGTGTGCTGGTCGCGGAAGCTGTCGCGGTGCGCCGGGTCGATCTCGCCCAGGTCGACATACAGCCGCACCAGGTAGCCGCCCTCGCGCGGGATCAGCAGGATGTTGCCCTCGTCGGCCGACTGGATCGCGGCCTTCAGGCGGATGTCCGGGAAGTCGGTGGTGGCCAGCATGTCCACCACGCCCCAGGCGTGGTTGGCGAAGTCGCCGCGCGGCACCGCCCCGATGGCCTCGCGCACCTTGCTGCGCGCACCGTCGCAGCCGACGACGTACTTGGCGCGGAGCGTCTTGTCGGCACCGCTGGCGACGTCGCGCAGCGTCACCGTGACCGGGTGGTCGCCGTCGCCCTCGACCTTCAGCGTGACGAACTCGAGGCCATAGTCGGCTTCCAGCCGCGTCGGTGACTGGCGCGCATGGTCGAGCAGGTATTGCTGCATGCGCGCCTGGTTGACGATGACGTGCGGCATCTCGGACAAGCCATCCTCGGTGTCCTGCACGCGGCCGGTGCGCACGATGCGTGTGCGGTCTTCGGCCGACGGGCGCCAGAAGGCGGTCTCGTTGACCCAGTAAGCCTCGCGCACCAGCTTCTGGCCCAGCCCGAACGCCTCGAACATCTCTACCGTGCGGCAGGCCACGCCGTCGGCCTGGCCCACCTGCAGCGGCCCGTCGCGGCGCTCGATCAGGCGGGTCTTGATGCCGGGAAAGGTGGACAACTGGGCCGCCAGCAGTGCGCCGGCGGGGCCGCTGCCAACGACCAGCACATCGACCGTGTCGGGCAGGCCCGCGGGTCGATCTTCGGCCGCATGCGCTGCCGCGCGCACATCGGGGTCACCGGGTGCGTAGCCGTTCAGATAGAACTGCATGCGGTCTCCTTCGGGAGGTGGATTGTTGTTCGGCGGCTCAGGCGAACGCAAAGTCCACTTCCGGCTTCAACCCGCTGACAATGCGCGCGATGCTCTTGCCCGAGCCGCACGAGTGCGTCCAGCCGAGCGTGCCGTGTCCCGTGTTGAGGAACAGGTTGGGCAGCTTCGAGCGGCCGATGATCGGCACGTTGCTCGGCGTGGCCGGGCGCAGGCCGGTCCAGAACTGGGCCTGTTCGCTGTCGCCTGCGCCGGGGAAGAGTTGCTCGACGCGCTTGACGATCGCTTCGCAGCGCACGCGGTTCAGGTCGCGGTCGTAGCCGTTCAGCTCGGCCGTGCCGGCGATGCGCAGGCGGTCTCCCAGTCGCGAGAAGACGAGCTTGTACTCGTCGTCGGTCAGCGACACCTGGTGCGCCATCGACGCGTCCTTCACCGGCATCGTCACCGAGTAGCCCTTGGCCGGGTAGATCGGCAGCGCGATGCCCAGCGGCTGGGCATACAGCGGCGACAGCGAACCCATCGCCAGCACGTAGGCGTCGGCGCGCAGGCGCTGGAAGCGGCCTTCGCTGTCGGTGGCTTCCACATGGTCGATCGCGCCGCCGGCCTCGCGCAGCGCGGTCACGGTGTGGCTCATCAGGAACTGCACGCCATCGGCCCGGCAGCGCTTGACGAGTTCGCGCGCAAAGCCGTTGGCGTCGCCGGACTCGTCTTCGGCGGTATAGGTGGCGCCGGCCAATTGCGGCCGGATGTGGCGCAGCGCGGGCTCGAGCTTCACCGCCTCGTCGGCCGAGATCACGCGCCGGTCGCAGCCGAGCGCACGCATCTGCGCGGCCGGGGCCTCGGCGCCGTCGAACTCCTTCTGGCTCGTGTAGAAGTGCAGGATGCCTTGCGTGCGCTCGTCGTAGGCGATACCGATGTCGCGCCGCAGCTGCTGCAAGGTGTCGCGGCTGTAGGTGCCCAGGCGCACGATCTGCGCGATGTTGTGGCGCGTGCGCGCCGGCGTGCATTCGCGCAGGAACTGCAGGCCCCACAACCACTGCCGCATGTCGGCGCGGATGCGAAACAAGAGCGGCGCGTCTTCCTTGCCGAGCCACTTCAGCACCTTCAGCGGTGCGCCGGGGTTGGCCCAGGGCTCGGCATGGCTGACCGAGATCTGGCCGCCGTTGGCGAAGCTGGTTTCTGCCGCCGGCTGTGCCTGGCGATCGACGACGGTGACGTCGTGGCCCTGCTGGCGCAGGAAGTAGGCGGAGGTGACGCCGAGCAGGCCGGCGCCGAGGACGATGACTTTCATGGGAGAAGCTCCAGTCGCAAAAACTGCGTGAGCCGCTCCCCCTGTTCTTGGTACCTGAGAGATTCAGCGGGCCTTGCGGGCCTGCCTTGCTCCTTCGGTGCGTCACGAAAACTGTGACGGCTCTCCAGACGGCGATGGTGGTGTGCAGTACGGAACCTGAGCGTGCATGGGAGTTTGCGCCTTCGGTGGCTCCGACTTGCGCGGAGCACTCTCCTGCTGGAACGTGAACTTACAAAGGCATGGCGAGGAAGCGTTGCGCCAGCAGCACCCAGTAGGCGCTGCCAACGGCGATGTTGCGGTCGTTGAAGTCGTAGCCGGGGTTGTGGACCATGCAGCCGCCTTCGCCGACGCCGTTGCCGATCAGCACGTAGCTGCCGGGCACGCGTTCCAGCATGAAGGCGAAATCTTCGCTGCCGGTCAGCGGTGGGCCTTGCCGCGTCACGTTGTCGGCGCCGACGAGTTCGGTCGCCACCGCGCGCGCAAAGTCGGTCTCGGCCGGCGTGTTGACCAGCACCGCATAACCCGGCCTCCAGTCGATGCGCGCCGTGACGCCGAAGCTCTCGGCCTGCGCCGCCACCAGCGCCTTGATGCGGCGCTCGAGCGTGGCCCGCACGTCTCGGTCGAGCGCGCGCACGGACAACTCCAGCGTGGCCGACGCCGGGATCACGTTGTTGGCCTTGCCGGCATGCAAAGCGCCGACGGTGACCACCGCCGCGTGCAGCGGGTCGATGTTGCGCGAGACGATGGTCTGCAGCGCCATGACGATGCTGGCCGCGGCGACGATCGGATCGGCCGCGCGCTGCGGTATCGCGCCGTGGCCGCCGATGCCGTGCAGCGTGACCGTGGCGTAGTCCGACGAGGCCATCGCCGCGCCGTCGCGCAGCACGAGCCGCCCTTGCTCGATGCCGGGCATGTTGTGCATCGCGAACACGGCATCACACGGGAAGCGCTCGAACAAGCCGTCGTCCATCATGCGCAGCGCGCCGCCGCCGCCTTCTTCAGCCGGCTGGAAGATGAGGTGCAGCGTGCCGTCGAACTCGCCTTTTTCGGCGAGGTGGCGAGCCGCGGCGAGCAGCATCGCGGTGTGGCCGTCGTGGCCGCAGGCGTGCATCACGCCGCTGTTGACGCTCGCCCATTCCGCGCCGCTGGCTTCGTCGATCGGCAGCGCATCCATGTCGGCGCGGATGCCCAGGCGCTTGTTTCCTTTGCCGCGCACCAGCGTGCCGACGACGCCGGTGCCGCCGATGCCGCGCTCGACCGAGTAGCCCCAGCCTTGGAGCTTGTCGGCCACCAGCGCCGCGGTGCGGTGCTCTTCGAAAGCCAGTTCGGGATGGCGGTGGATGTCGCGGCGCAGCGTGATGAACTCGCCCGCCCGGGCCTGCAAAGCGTTCAGCAAGTACGTCACAACAGCGTCCCTCTCACTGCGGCTGCAGGTTTATCTGCTTGGCAATCGCGCGGTAGCGCGCCGTCTCGGCTTCGAAAAACTTCGCCGACTCGGCCAGCGTCATCGGCGCGGAAGCGACCTGCGTCTGCGCCGCCAACTGCGAGCGCACTTCCGGTGTCTGCAAGCTCTTGCCGATGGCGGCATGCAGGCGCACGACCACGTCTTCAGGGGTGCTCTTCGGCACCATGAAGCCGGTCCAGATCTTGTACGAGAAGTTCTTCAGCGCCTGGCCTTCGCTGGCCGCCGGCACGTCCTTCAGCAGCTCCGAGCGCTGCCCGCCGAGCTGGCCGATGACCTTCATGCGCCCCTGCTCGGCCAGCGCGCCCATCGCCGCGCTGTACACCAGCACCGCGAAGTCCACTTGCCCGCCGCCGATGTCCTGCAGCAGCGGCGCGTTGCCCTTGTACGGCACATGCACCAGCTTGATGCCGGTCTGCGCCTGCACGTTCTCGAGGATCAGGTGGTACAGCGAGCCGATGCCGACGCTGCCGTAGGTCAGCGGCTTGTCGGCCGACTTCTTCGCCAGCGCGATCAGCTCGTCCACGCTCTTGACGCCCAGGTCCTTGCGCGTCACGAACACCATCACCGCATCGGCCACCGGGTGCACCAGGCGGAAGTCTTCGGTCTTCAGCTTCACCGCGGCGTTGGCCAGCGGCGACAGGATGACCTCGTTGGGCGAGCCCTGAAAAATGAAGTAGCCGTCGGCCGGTGCGGCCAGCACCTTCTGTGCTGCCAGCGCGCCGCTGACGCCACCGAGGTTTTCCACCAGCACCTGCTGGCCCAGCTCCTTGCCAAGCGGCGCGTTCATGATGCGGGCGATCGCGTCCGACGGGCCGCCGGCCGGGTACGGCACCATCAGGTTGACCGGCTTGGCGGGGAAGCCCTGCGCACCGGCCAGGCCGGCCATCAACGAGAAGCCGGCGATCAACGCCGTGCGACGGGTGGCAACGAAGTTCATGACGGCTCCAGGCGGTGGGATGTGGGGGTGAGCGCAATGTAGGCAGCGTCGAATGCAACGTCCAATGCATTGTTTGTCGCATTAGCATGCACTGGTTGCATTGACTGCCGGGGACCCGCCGATGACGCTCGTCCAACTGCGCCACCTGATCGCGCTCGCCGACCAGGCCTCGTTCAGCAGGGCCGCGCTGGCCGCGAACCTGAGCCAGCCGGCCCTGAGCCGCAGCATCCGCGCGCTCGAAGACGAGCTGCGCTTGCCGCTGGTCGATCGCATCGGCCGCCGCGTCGAACTCACCGTGCACGGCCGGGAAACGCTCGAACGTGCGCGCCAGATCGTCTTCGACGCCGACGAGCTGCGTTCGCGCGGCCAGCGCGTCAAGGAACACGCCGCGGGAACGCTGCGCATCGGCATGGGGTCGGGGCCGGGCGCCATGCTGATGCCGGCGCTGCTGCAGAAGGTGTGCGCCGACCACGGCCGCCTGCGCCTGGAGATCCAGCGCGGCGGCACCGAGTTGCTGGTGCAGGCGCTGCGCGACAAAGCGCTCGACGGCCTGGTGGTCGATGCGCGCTCGCTGCAACCCGCGCCCGACCTGCGCGCCGAGTTCGTGCATGAAATGCGCGGCGCCTTCATGGTGCGGCGCGGGCACCCGCTGGCACGCAGACGCCGCGCGCTGCCTTTCGACGCCCTGTGCGAGCACCCGATCGCCTCGACGCCGCTGTCCGACGAAGTGGCGCGCACCCTCGTCGAGCGCTACGGCCCGCAGGCGCATCCCGACGCCTGCGTCACGCTGCGCTGCGACGAGTTGTCAAGCCTGGTCGAGCTGGCACGCCACACCGATGCCGTGCTGCTCGCCATCCGCGCCGCGGCGCCGGAACTGGTGGAGCTCAAGCTCACGCCGCCGCTCGACGCCACTGCGCGCTTCGGCCTGGTGACGCTGGCGCGGCGCACCGAATCGCCGGCGCTGGCGCTGGTGCGCGCACTGATGCGCCTGCGGTTGCGCGATTGAAGACGGTCCTGCCCCGCGATAACCCCGTTGCCATTGCCGCTACGAAGCAGGCATGCTCTCGGCCAACTTTCAGGAGCCTTTGCCCATGCGTTTCTCGCCCGCCTTTGTCGCCACCGCAGCGCTCGCCGCGTGGTCGTCCACCGCCCTGGCCCAGACCCAGCAGCCGCCGCTCAAGGTCGGCCTGATGCTGCCGGCCACCGGCACCTTCGCCGCGCTCGGCGACATGATCGAGCGCGGTTTCAAGCTGCATGTCGAGGAGCAGGGCGGCAAATTGGGCGGGCGCACGATCCAGTACTTCAAGGTCGACGACGAGAGCGAGCCGAGCAAGGCCACCGACAACGTCAACAAACTCATCAAGCGCGACAACGTCGACGTCATCGTCGGCACCGTGCACTCGGGCGTGGCGCTGGCGATGGCGCGTGCGGCCAAGGACAGCGGCACGCTCTTGATCGTGCCCAACGCCGGCGCCGATGCGATCACCGGGCCGCAATGCGCGCCGAACATCTTCCGCAGTTCGTTCTCCAACTGGCAGCCGGGCTACGCCACCGGCGTCGTTGCTGCGGGCAAGGGCTACAAGCGCGCGATGACGATCACCTGGAACTACGCCGCCGGCAACGAAACGGTCAAGGGCTTCACCGAGGCCTTCGAAAAAGGCGGCGGCAAGGTCATGAAGGACCTGTCGCTGCCGTTCCCGGGCGTCGAGTTCCAGCCGCTGCTGACCGAGATCGCGTCGCAGAAGCCGGACGTGGTGTTCGCCTTCTTCGCCGGCGGCGGCGCCGTCAAGTTCGTCAAGGATTACGACGCCGCGGGCCTGAAGAAGAGCATCCCGCTGGTCGGCTCGGGCTTTCTCACCGACGGCACGCTCGAAGCGCAAGGCGCATCGGCGCAGGGCCTCATCACCGCGCTGCACTATGGCGACAACATCGAGACGCCGCGCAACACGGCATTCCGCAACAAGTTCGCCGTCGCCAACAAGGTCAACCCCGACGTGTACGCGCTGCAAGGCTACGACGCGGCACAGATGCTGGCCATCGGCTTGGCCGCAGTCAAGGGCGACACGAGCAAGAAGGACGCGCTCTACGCGGCCATGAACAAGGCGCAGATCGACAGCCCGCGCGGCAAGTTCACGCTCTCGCCGCAACGCAACCCGACGCAGGACTTCTACGTGCGCGAGGCCAAGGGCAACTACAACGTCGTCACCGGCATCGCGGTCAAGGCATTGGCCGATCCAGGCAAAGGTTGCAAGCCGTGATTCTCGAAATCGCCGAGATCCGCATCGCGCCGGGGCAGCAGGCCGCGTTCGATGAAGCGATTCAGCGCGGTCTGACCACGGTCGCGTCGCAAGCCAAGGGCTTTCGCGGCTGGAAGGTCAACAAGGGCATCGAGAGCCCTGAACGCTACGTGCTCCACATCTTCTGGGACACGCTCGAAGACCACACCGTCGGCTTTCGCCAGGGGCCGCTGTTCACGCAGTGGCGCGCGATCGTCGGGCCGTTCTTCGCGCAGCCGCCGCAGGTCGAGCACTTCACGTTGTTGGCGAAGTCGGATTGACTGCTGACTTGGCGCGCCGCCGCGCGCCGAGCTCGAGCGCCAGGTGCAGCGCCGCGGCCACGGCCAGTGGCAGCACGTAGTAGAGCGCCCGGAACGCCAGCAGCGCGGCGAGCAGCGAGGCTGTCGGCACGCGCGCGCCGAGCACGCCGACGTAGACCGCTTCGAGCACGCCCAGGCCGCCCGGCACATGCGTCGGCACGGCGATCACCGCCGCACTGAGCTGCGTGGCCAGCACCTCGCCGAAGCCGAGTTCGCGCGGCATCAACTGCCAGACGATGGCGCCGATCAGCGCCCAGTTGAGCGACGACAAGGCTATCTGCGCCAGCGCCAGGCGCCCGCTCGGCAACGTGAAGCGGTGCTCGCGCCACGTCCACTCGCGCCGCTTGGCGACGAAGCATGCGGCGACGTATGCGATCGGCAGCGCCACCATCGCGATGCCCAGCACCTGCAGCAGGCCGGCCGACACCGCAAACGCCGGCGGCAACGCCAGCTGGCGCAGGGCGAACGTGGCGCCGGCCAGCAGCAGCCAGCCCGACCAGTTGGTGACCAGGCTCATGACGATCAGACGGCCGATCTGCGCCGCGTCCAAGCCGAGCTTGCTGTACAGCCGCAGGCGAAAGCCGACGCCGCCGACCAGCGAGCCGAGGTTCAGGTTGAACGCATAGCTGACGAAGCCGACGCCGAGCACGCGCGCCGTCGACAGATCGTGGCCGACGTAGCGCCGCCCGATGAGCTCGTACGACGCATACGTCAGGTGGCTGGCCAGCACCAGCGCAGCGGCGACGGCCAGCGTCGGCGCGCGGTAGGCGGCCAGGGCCGTGCGCACGTCTGCCCAATCGATCTCGCGCACATGGTCGGCGACGAGCCAGCCGACGACGGCCAGGAACAGCAGCGCCACGACCGGCCCGAACCAGCGTTGGCGCACCAGCGCGCGCCAGCCGCCGTACGGCGCCGACGCGGGCGAGCTGGCTCGAGGCGCCGCGGCGGCGCGTGCCACGCGCTCGGCCTGCGCGTCCGGGGCGCGCGCACTCACGGTGCCCGCCCGATGTCGATCAGCGGCCCTTCGCCGGCAGCGTCCTTGGGGCCGCGCAGCGACGATCCATCTGCTGCAGTCGTCGGCTGCGGCGACGGTGAGACCGGCTTGATCACCGGCGTGTGCGCCGGCAGCCAGCCGGCCCACGCCGGGAAGTGCCGCGTCAGGTGGTAGGCCAGCGTCTCCGTCCACACGCGCCAGCGCGGCTGCCGCGCAAACGACTGCGGGTCGAGCTTCGTGCAGTGATCGCGCATCAGGCCGTCGAGGTTGGCGCGCAGCACGGCCGCGAATTCGCGGTCGCGGATCATCACGTTGGCTTCGAGGTTGAGCGCCAGGGAGAGCGGGTCGAGGTTGGAGGAGCCGACCGTCGCCCAGACGCCGTCGATCACCGCCACCTTGCCGTGCAGCGGCCGCTGGCAGTACTCGTAGACATCGACGCCGGCCTGCACCAGGCGCCGGTGTAGCAACTGCGCCGCGGTGCGCACGATGGCCATGTCGGGCTGGCCTTGCAGGATCAGGCTGACCTTGACGCCGCGCCGCGCCGCGCGGCGCAGCGCCCGCAGCAGACGGTAGCCGGGAAAGAAGTAGGCGTTGGCGATCACCACCTCGCTGCGCGCGGCGCGGATCGCGGCGCGGTACTCGCGCTCGATGGTGTCGCGGCGGCGACCGTTGTCGCGCGTGACGAACATCGCTTCGACCGTGCCAGCGGCGGATGGGGCCGAAGCAGCTCTGGGCGGCAGCGGCCGGTCCGCCTGCCCGATCTGCTTCAGCGCGAAGCGGCGCACCTGCGCCACGAGCGGCCCTTCGAAGCGCACCGCGTAGTCCTGCTTGGCATCGGGGCCGAAGTCGCCGAGGTGATCGGCCGAGAAGTTGATGCCGCCGACAAACGCGGTGCGGCCGTCAACGACGACGATCTTGCGGTGCATGCGACGAAACCAGTGCAGCCGCAGCCCGAGCACGCGCGGACGCGCATCGAACGCGCGCACGCGCACGCCGGCGGCTTCGAGCGGCGCGACGTACGACTGCGACAGCTCCGGCGTGCCCCAGCCGTCGACGGTGAGTTCGACGCGCACGCCGCGCCGCGCGGCTTCGAGCAGCACGCGCTGCAGCTCCAGGCCGACCTTGTCCTCGAACAGGATGAAGGTCTCCATCATCACCTCGTGCTGCGCTCCGGCGATGGCGCCCCACACCGCGGGGTAATACTGCTCGCCGTTTTCGAGCAGTTCGAAGCGGTTGCCCGCGGTCCAGGTGCGGCGCACCCGTTGCAGCATCTCTCGAACGCTCATCTCAGCCGTCCATGGCGCTGCAAGCCACCGCCGACGCAGGACGCGCGCGGCCTGTCCAAGCGAACGCCGCGGATCGGGCTTCGCCCGGCCGCTGGCGTTGCCCCCTTGAGGGGGAGGCGGCGAAGCCGCTTCGGGGGTGGTCCATTCACCACTGCAACTCCGCCGCCAGCGGCGCGTGGTCCGACAGGTGCGACCACGGCCGCGCGGCCAGCACGCGCGGCTGCGAAGCCTGCGCGTTGCGCACGTAAATGCGGTCCAGCGGCAGCAGCGGCCAGCGCGCCGGGAAGGTGCGCGCCACCTTGCCGGTGGCGGCGACGAATACGTCACGCAACCCGGCACCGCGCGACAGGCGCTCGTGGGCCTGCTTGCGCCAGTCGTTGAAATCGCCGGCCACCACGAGCGGCGCGTCGGCCGGCACGTCGCGCTCGATCAGGCGGCACAGCTCGTCCAACTGGTGGCTGCGCTCGCGCTCGAACAGGCCCAGGTGCACGCAGATCGCGTGCAGCACGCCGTCGGGCAGATCGATGATGCAGTGCAGGAAGCCGCGCGCCTCGCCGCGGCCGCTGCTCGCGTCGTGGTTGCGGTGCGAGCGGATCGGAAAACGCGAAAGCAGCGCGTTGCCGTGGTCGCCATGCGGGTAGACGGCGTTGCGGCCGTAGGCGTGGTCGCTCCACAGCGTGTCGGCCAGGTACTCATACTGCGGCGCCGCCGGCCAGTTCTTGTGCCGAAGCGCATGGTTGGCGTGGCTGCCGATGACCTCCTGCAGAAACACCAGATCGGCCGCCACGGCGCGCACCGCCTCGCGCAGCTCCTGCAGGATGAAGCGGCGGTTCAGCGGGGTGAAGCCCTTGTGGGCGTTGAGGGACAGCACGCGCAGGGTCGTCAAGGGGTCGTGAGGGCACAGCGGGCGCAAATTGCGCCGGACGAGTATGCAGGCTGAGGGGCGCGCGGGCTGTCGGCGCAGCGCACCCCGCGCGCGTAGGCGCTGGCCTACAACGCGCGCCGCTTCAAGCCGCCACCAGCACGCGGTTGCGGCCCTCGCGCTTGGCAGCGAGCAGTTCGTCGTCGGCGCGCTTCAACAGCGCCTGCCAGCTCTCCTGCACGCGCAGCGAGTCGGCGACGCCGGCGGAAAAGCTCGTGCCGGCCTCGCCCACCGCGCCCTGCATCAGGGACTCGACGCGCCAGCGCTTCAACAGCGCAGCGATCTTGCGCCGCGCGCCGGCAGCGTCGGTCTCCGGCATCAGCACGCAGAATTCTTCGCCGCCGTAGCGGCAGGCGACGTCGCTCTTGCGCAGGTTGGCCACGAGCACACGGCCGAAAGCAGCGAGCAGGCGGTCGCCGGCGTCGTGGCCATGCTCGTCGTTGACGCGCTTGAAGTGGTCGAGGTCGATGATCACCGCGGCCAGAGGTTTGCCTTCGCGCTGCGCCAGCGCCCACATCGCCGGCAGCATGTTGTTCAAGTGGCGGCGGTTGAACAGGCCGGTCAACTCGTCGCGCGTGGCCTGCTGGCGCAATGCTTCCTGCAAGGCCTGCACTTCGCTCATCTTCTGCGACAGCGCCACGTTGGCCGCTTCGAGCTCGGCGCGCGCGCGTTCGGTGGTGCGGCGCTGCGCGTCTTTTTCGTCGAGCTGGTGCTGCAGCATCAACAGCTCGGTCTGCAAGGCCGCGGCCTGATAGTGCGCGCGC
>JANNJX010000516.1:0-7332 GCA_031396005.1 Burkholderiales bacterium | reverse complement strand
CGTCTGTTCGATCATCGGCAGGCCGCCGATGCCCGAGCCGACCATCACGCCGATGCGCTCGGCCTCGTCTTCACTGAGCGCGTCGCCCGTGGCCAAGCCGGCGTCGCGCACCGCCTGGATCGACGCCGCCATCCCGTAATGGATGAAGGTGTCCATGTGGCGCGCTTCCTTCGCCGGGAAGTAGTCCTCGACGTTGAAGCCCTTGACCTCGCCGGCAAAGCGGCAGGCCAGCGCCGACGCATCGAACTTGGTGACGTTGGCAATGCCCGAGCGGCCGGCGACCAGGTTGCCCCAGCCCTCGGCCACACTGTTGCCCACCGGGCTGATCAGCCCGAGGCCGGTGACGACGACCCTGCGACGGCTCATGCAGCGCGGCGGATCAGGCCGCCTTCTGATGCGACTTCGCGTAGTCGATCGCCAACTGCACCGAGGTGATCATCTCGGCCTCTTCGTCGGGGATCTCGATGCCGAACTCGACTTCGAGGGCCATCACCAACTCAACCGTGTCGAGCGAATCGGCACCGAGGTCGGCGACGAACGCTTTTTCGTTCGACACGTCGGCCTCAGGCACGCCGAGTTGCTCGGCAACGATTTTCTTCACACGGGCTTCGATATCGCTCATTGACTCCTCCAGGAGTAGGGAAACGCAAAACGGCCCGAATTCTACGTTGCGCGCCAGGTCAGCCTGCTGCGCAACGCACCGGTCGGGCTCAACCGGTTTTCAGTTCATGAACATGCCGCCGTTGACATGCAACTCGGCGCCGGTGATGTAGCCCGCCTCGGCCGAAGCCAGAAACGCCACCGTTGCCGCAATCTCTTCCGGCGTGCCCAAACGGCCGAGCGGAATCTGCTGCATCAGCGCTGCTTTCTGAGTGTCGGCCAGGCCTTGTGTCATGTCGGTGGCGATAAAGCCCGGCGCGACGCAATTGACGGTGATGTTGCGGCTGCCGAGCTCTCTTGCAAGGGCACGTGTCATGCCTGCGACACCGGCTTTGGCCGCAGCATAGTTGACCTGGCCCGGATTGCCCGCCGCGCCGACGACCGAGGTGATGTTGATGATGCGGCCGAAGCGCTGCTTCATCATCGTGCGCATCACCGCGCGGCTAGCGCGAAACACCGCTTTCAGGTTGGTGTCATGCACGGCGTCCCACTCGTCGTCCTTCATCCGCATCGACAAGTTGTCGCGCGTGATGCCGGCGTTGTTGACGAGGATGTGCAGGCCGCCGTGCTGTTTGACGATCGCGTCGACCGCGGCGTCGACCGCGCCGCCGTCGGTGACGTTCAAGACGATGCCGTCGCCGCCGGTGGGCGACAAGGCTTCGCGGATGCTCGCCGCGCCCACGTCTGTGGTTGCAGTGCCGATGACCTTCACGCCACGCGCCGCGAGCGCCAGCGCGATCGCGCGGCCGATGCCGCGCGTGGCGCCTGTGACGAGGGCGATCTGGTCTTTCATGCGACGAGCTTCTTCGCTTCGGCCAGCGTCGCCGGGTCGCAGATCGCAGCGGACAGGGCGCTGGCGTCGATTCGCTTGACCATGCCGGCCAGCACCTTGCCGGGGCCGCATTCGATCAGCGCGCCGATGCCGCGTGCACGCAGGGCGAGCGCGGTTTCGACCCAGCGCACGGCGCCGAAGGACTGTCGGTACAGCGCATCGCGGATCGCCGCCGGATCGGTCTGCACCGCGACGTCGATGTTGTTGACGACCGGAACGCGCGGCACGGCGATGTTCACCGTCGCCAGCTTGTCGAGCAGGCGCTCAGCCGCCGGCTTCATCAGGCTCGAATGGAACGGCGCCGACACCGCGAGCAGCAACGCGCGCTTGGCGCCTTGGGCTTTGAACAATTCGCAGGCCTTGTCGACACCGGCCTTGCTCCCGGAAATCACCGTTTGCTTCGGGTCGTTGTAGTTCGCCGCTTCGACCACATCGCCACCCGCCGCGACTTCGGCGCAGCCGGCGCGCACGGCATCGGCATCGAGGCCGAGGATCGCCGCCATCGCGCCAGCGCCGACCGGCACCGCGTCCTGCATCGCCTGCGCACGAAAGCGCACCAGTGGCAGCGCGTCTGCGAGCGTCAGCGCTCCGGCCGCGACGAGCGCCGTGTATTCGCCGAGCGAGTGACCGGCCACCGCGGCGGGCGCTGCGCCGCCTTCGGCACGCCAGGCGCGATAGCACGCGATGCCTGCCGTCAGCATCACCGGCTGCGTGTTCGTCGTCAGACCGAGCGTTTCGGCCGGGCCTTCGCGGATCAGCTTCGCCACGTCTTCACCCAGCGCCGCCGAGGCTTCCGTCAGCGTCTCGCGCACGGCAGGGTGGTCGCCCCAGGCGTCGAGCATGCCGGCGCTTTGCGAGCCCTGGCCGGGAAAGAGAAATGCGAAGGCAGTCATGGCTTTTCAGTATTCGACCAGCGCCGCGCCCCAGGTGAAGCCGCCGCCCACGCCTTCCAACATCAGCTTGTGGCCGCGGCGGATACGGCCGTCACGCACGGCCACGTCGAGCGCCAACGGGACCGACGCGGCCGAGGTGTTGCCGTGTTCATCGACGGTGACGATCAGCTTGTCAGCCGAGAGCTTCAGTTTCTTCGCCGTGCTCTGCATGATGCGGATGTTGGCCTGGTGCGGGATCAGGAAGTCGATGTCGGCCTCGGTCTTGCCGGCCTTGGCGAGCACCGAGCGGGCAACGCTGTCGAGCACGTTGACCGCCATCTTGAAAACGGCCTGTCCATCCATCTTCAGCAGCGGGTCGCCGATCACCTGGCCGCCGGCCACCGTGCCCGGCACGCACAGGATGCCGACGTGGCGGCCGTCGGCGTGCAGCTCGCTGGCCAGGATGCCGGGCTCGTTGCTGGCTTCGAGCACGACGGCGCCGGCGCCGTCGCCGAACAGCACGCAAGTCGTGCGGTCGTCGAAGTCGAGGATGCGCGAAAACACTTCGGCGCCGATGACGAGCGCGGTTTTCGCACTGCCGGTGCGGATCAGCGCATCGGCCACCGTCAGCGCGTAGATGAAGCCCGAGCACACCGCCTGCACGTCGAACGCAGCGCCGCCGTTGGCGATGCCGAGCTTGGCCTGCAAGATCGCGGCGGTGGACGGAAAGATCATGTCCGGCGTCGAGGTGGCGACGATGATCAGATCCACGTCCTCCGGCTTGCGGCCTGCGGCGTCCAGCGCCGCCAATGCTGCTGCGAGCGCGAGGTCGCTGCAGACCACGCCATCGGCCGCGAAATGGCGCGCGCGGATGCCGGTGCGCTCGACGATCCACTCGTCCGAGGTTTCGATGCCGCGCGTGGCCAGCTCGGCGGCCAAATCGGCATTGCTCAAGCGGCGCGGCGGCAGATGGCTGCCGGTGCCGGTGATGCGCGAGTAGCGAGGGGTGGGTGAGCTCATGCGGCTTGCGTGGCTGCCGCGTCCGCCGCGGGCAGCAAGCGCATCGTCTCGGCGATGCGGTCGTGCACGCGGTCCAGCAGCCGGTTGCGCGCGGCATCATAAGCGCGTGTCAGCGCCTGCTCGAACGCATAGGCATCGGCCGAGCCGTGGCTCTTGAAAACCAGGCCGCGCAAACCGAGCAGCGCCGCGCCGTTGTAGCGGCGGTGATCGATGCGGTGCTTGAAGTGCTTCAGCACCGGCATCGCCACCAGGGCGGCCATCCTGGTGAAGAGGTTGCGCGTGAACTCCTGCTTGATGAACTCGGTCAGCATGCCGGCCAGGCCCTCGCTGGCTTTCAACACCACGTTGCCGACGAAGCCGTCGCAGACGACGATGTCGGTCGTGCCCTTGAAGATGTCGTTGCCCTCGACGTTGCCGTGAAAGGCGATGTGGCCGTCGGCCGCCGCCTCACGCAGCAACTCGCCGGCGCGCTTGATCGTCTCGCTGCCCTTGATCGCCTCTTCGCCGATGTTGAGCAGGCCGACCGTCGGATCCTCCTTGCCCTGCATGGCCGACACCAGCGCGCTGCCCATGACGGCGAACTGCAGCAGATGCTCGGGCGTGCAATCGACGTTGGCGCCAAGGTCGAGCACGGTGGTGAAGCCATCGCGGCGGTTGGGCAGCACGGTGGCGATGGCGGGCCGGTCGATGCCGTCCATCGTCTTCAACAGGTAGCGCGACACCGCCATCAGCGCGCCGGTGTTGCCGGCCGAAATGCAAGCATGCGCCGGCTCGGCGGCACGGTCTGCCTTGAGTTGCATGATGGCCACGCGCATCGACGAGTCTTTCTTGCGGCGCAGCGCTACTTCGACGGCGTCGTCCATCGTCACGACTTCGCTGCACGCGACGATCCGCGTGCGCGGCCAGCTGCGCGCCGGCGTCATGGCGTCGGCCAAGCCGACGAGCACGAGCTCGGCCTGCGGGTGTTTGTCGAGGAAGGCCTTGCACGCCGGCAGAGTGACTTGCGGCCCGTGGTCGCCGCCCATCGCATCGACAGCCAACCGCACCAGCGGCAGGGGAGGCAGCGCGGAGTGCAAGGCAGTCGTCAGGCGCGGCGTTGCAGCGGCCTGGCGCGGGAGGACGCTTTTGCGACGACGCCGATCAGGCGTCGGCTTTGGTCTTCAGCACCTTGCGGCCACGGTAAAAGCCCGTCGGGCTGATGTGGTGACGCAAATGAGTCTCGCCGGTGGTGGGCTCCAAGGCCGTGCCGGGGGTGACCAGCGCGTTGTGCGAGCGGTGCATGCCGCGCTTGGACGGCGATTTCTTGTTCTGCTGAACGGCCATGAAAGTCTCCTTCAGCACGGGCCCGAGCAAAAACTGGCCCTGCCGGAAGCGTGAATGTTGCGGTGGATCGAGGATCGTCGGGGCAGCTCGAACCCGGCCAAGCCGGGTGGGCGGACGCCCCGCGAAAAGTCGCGCAGTATAGCAGCGGCCACCGCTTCATCGACCACCTCTGCGCCCGCAGCCTCACGGGCCGCTTCCCCGTTTCAGCGCCGCCAGCGCGGCGAACGGGTGCGCTGCCGTGATCTCTTGAGCAGCCTGGCCCGCCGGCAGCGCTGGGCAGTGCTCATGCTTGGGCACGATCGGCAGCGCCAGCAGGAATTCGTCCTCGACCAGCTCGCGCAGGTCGAACTGGCGCGACAGCACGAGCACGTCGTCCTCGCTGTCGGCATCGAGCGCGGCGGCTTCGTCTTCGGTCGGCGCAAAACGAAAGGCGCGCTCGACGTCGAGCACCAGCAGCACCGGCTGCAGGCAGCGCTGGCATTGCCGGGCAATGCGGGCGCGGGCCTGCAACTGCAACCAGACTTGCAGTGCGCCGCCAGGCTCGCGGCGCTGCTCGAAACGCGCCGACCAGGCGACCGGCTCATCCACCTCACCCGCCGCGCCGTCGGCCAGGCGGCCCAGCTCGGACAGAGGCCAGCGACCGGCCAGCGCAGCACCTGCTGCTGCCGCTGCGGCCACATCGAGCCGCCGAGGATCGTGCGCGCGAGTCGTCATGCAAAACAGTTTACGGCGCGCTCTGCCGTGACAATGCGCCGTGCCCGCAGCGCGCCTCATCCTCGCTTCCACGTCGCGCTACCGGCGTGAGTTGCTGCAGCGCCTGCGCCTGCCGTTCGAGGTGGTGTCGCCTGGCGTTGATGAAGCAGCGCTGGCCGGAGAGGCGCCCGCCGCGTTGGCCACTCGCCTGGCGCTGGCCAAAGCGCAGGCCGTGGCAGCGCAGGCGGCCGACGCCGTGGTCATCGGCAGCGACCAGGTGGCCGAACTCGATGGCCAAGCGATCGGCAAACCGGGCAGCCACGCTCGCGCGGTCGAGCAGCTGATGATGATGAGCGGCCAACGCGTGGTCTTCCACACCGCGGTGGCCGTGGTGCGCCGTGAGCGCGGCTTCGAGCGCGCGTTGCTGGCGGCGGTGACGGTGCAATTCCGTTCACTGCGGCTCGACGACATCGAACGCTATCTGCTGCTCGACACGCCGTACGACTGCGCCGGCAGTGCCAAGAGCGAGGCGCTCGGCGTGGCGCTGCTCGACAGCATCGACTCCGACGACCCGACGGCGCTGATCGGCCTGCCGCTGATCCGCACCTGCGCGCTGCTGCGCGAGGCCGGGCTCGACCCGCTCAGCGCATGACAGCCACCGTTGCGCGCGGCAGCCTCTTGCTGGTGCCCAACACGCTCGACCTGGGCACGGCGCACGCGCCACCTCTGGCTGAGTTGCTCGGCACGCAGGTCATCACCGAAGCCTCTCGGCTGACCCATTGGGTGGCCGAAGACGCCAAAGTGGCGCGGGCTTTTCTCAAACGCGTCGCCGAGCACACGGCGCTGGCGCTACCGCTGCAGTCGATCCAGATCCACGAGTTGCCGCGCCCGTCGAAAGGCCGTACGGCGTTGCCCGACCCGCGGGTGCTGAGCGCCCTGCTCGCCCCTGCGCTTCACGGCCACGACGTCGGCCTGATCAGCGATGCGGGCCTGCCGGCTGTCGCCGACGCGGGCGCGCTGCTCGTGGCCGCGGCGCATGCAGCAGGGCTGCATGTCTGGCCGCTGGCCGGCGCGAGCTCGTTGATGCTGGCGCTGGCGGCCAGCGGCCTCGACGGCCAACGCTTCGCCTTCGCCGGCTACCTGCCGACCGACGCCGCCGAGCGCATGGCGCGCGTGCGCTCGCTCGAAGCGGTCTCGCGGCGCGAACGGCAAACGCAGATCGCCATCGAGACGCCTTACCGCAATGCGGCGCTGGCAGCCGCGCTGATCGAGGTGCTGCAACCGGCTACACGCTTGTCGATCGCCTGCGGCGTCACGCTGCCCGGCGGCCGGTGCCTGACACGGCCTGTGAGTGCGTGGCGGCAGGCGCCGCCGCAGTTCACCGACAAGCACCTACCTGCTGTGTTTCTCTGGCTCGCGGACTGAGCCGCGGCACGTTGTGAACCACCAAGCCAGTGCAATGCCCACGCTGTCGGCCGCAACGTCGGTCAGCGACGCCGATCGGCCGGTCGGCGACAGCGCCTGCGCGAGCTCAAGGAACACGCCGTAGCCGAGCAGCGTCAACGCGAGCGGCCACGCTGCCGAAAAGCCGGCGCGCCGCGCCATCACCCACAGCAAGCCGAAGAAGAGCACGTGCGACAACTTGTCGGAATGGAGGAACAGCGTTTCCGGCGCGAGGCGCGAGGTCAGCGGGCGCACGGCGAAGAGCACGCCGGCCACCATCAACACCAGAAGCAGCGTGCGCCAGCGGCGCGGTGTCAGGTTCAAGCTTTGCCGCCGCCGAGCAGCGAAGCGACTTTGCGCTTGGCCCGGATGTTGGGCGTGCGCGCACCGGACGCCGGCTTGACGGCTTCGTCCCATTGCGGCGGCACGACCGAGTCCTGCGCTTCATAGGGCCGGTCGAAGAACGGATCGGCCGGCGGCGACGCACGC
>JANNJX010000499.1:0-3257 GCA_031396005.1 Burkholderiales bacterium | reverse complement strand
CCGCCGTGCGGCGGAAGATGCGCGTGCAGTTGCTGGTGCACCTGGTGCGCAAGGAAACGATGGAGCGCGAGTTCGAGCGCCTGCCCTACGAGCCGTTGAACGAAGACATCCTCGGCGTGCCGGTGCGCAAGGTGGTCATCGCCGTCGACGCCGGCCGCAACCTGGCGGTGCTGGTCGAGGCCGCGGTGCGCAACAGCATTCTTCAGTTGCGCGGCATCGACACCTACAGCGAGTTTGTGCGCCGGCACCAGCAGGCGATGGACGGGCCCGCCGAAAATTGACGGCCCGGCGCTGGGCTGGGCGGCGCCTACTTCGGCTTGTAGGCGCAGTCTGCCTTCGTGCACGTGGCGTACAGCGCCAACGCATGGTCCTGCAACGCAAACCCGCGCTGCTCCGCGACCGCACGCTGCCGCGTCTCGATTTCGGCGTCGTAGAACTCCTCGACGCGGCCACAGGTGATGCAGACCAGATGATCGTGGTGCTGGCCTTCGTTCAACTCGAAGACCGACTTGCCGCTTTCGAAGTGGCTGCGCGACAGCAATCCCGCCTGCTCGAACTGCAGCAGCACGCGATAGACCGTGGCCAGGCCGATGTCGGCATCTTCGGCCAGCAGCAGCTTGTACACATCCTCGGCGGTCATGTGGCGCACCGTCGAGCGCTGAAAGACTTCGAGGATCTTCAGCCGCGGACCGGTGGCCTTGAGGCCGCTGCTCTTGAGTTCGTCGGCGTGGTTCATTTGGAGTCTCTGCGTGCCCTGCACTTCGAGCTAGCCTTGCCGGAGGACCGGCGGCCCGGCGGGCTTACATCGACATTTAGAATCGGCCGCATCATAGCCAGCGCCGCGTCCTGTGGCCTGAAGACCTCCATGCGCCCCACCCTGCCTCTGCTTGCCGCCGCTGCAACGCTCTTCGGCTGCTCTTCGATGCAACCGACCGCCGACAAGTGGTTCGGTTTCATCACGCCCTACCGCATCGACATCATGCAAGGCAACGTCGTCACGCAAGAGTTGGCGGCGCAGGTCAAGCCCGGCATGTCGCGCGAGCAGGTGCGTGACCTGCTCGGCTCGCCGCTGCTGACCAGCGCCTTCCACGCCGACCGCTGGGACTACGTCTTCACGCTGCGCCGGCAGGGGGTGGCGCCGCAGCGCCGCAGCATCGTCGCCACCTTCAAGGACAACAAGCTCGACAAGCTTGAAGCGCCGGACCTGCCGAGCGAGAACGACTTCGTCAGCTCGGTGCGGCCCAAGCGCAGCGGCGGCCGCGAGCCGGTGCTGGCGCTGACCGACGAGCAGAAGAAGGCGTTGCCCCCGCCGCTGAAGACGGAAACGCCGGCGACCGTGGCGCCGCAGGGCGCCGTGCGGCCGTATCCGCCGCTGGAACCGACGTGACCCGCGAAGCGCCGGGCCGCCCCAAGCGAGCGGGTGCGAGCCACGAGACGCGGCTCGCGCTCGTGGCGTCCAAGCCGGCGCAGGCCGGCTTGGAGCCGCGCCACTCTCTCCCCTCGGGGGACCACCCGGTGTACCCACCGGGCGAGGGGCTTCAGTGATTCGCGTTGCAGTGGCCGGCGCTTCGGGGCGCATGGGGCGCATGCTGATCGAGGCCGTCGAAGCGGCGCCCGATTGCACGCTCGCCGGCACGCTCGACATCGGCTGCGATGTCGCTGCCGGCCTCGCCGACGCGCAGGTGCTGATCGACTTCACGCGCCCCGAGGGCACGATGGCGCACCTGGCGGCGTGCCGCGATCGCGGCATCAAGGCGGTCATCGGCACGACAGGGTTCTCCGCCGCGCAGAAGGCCGAGATCGCGGCGCATGCCAAGCACATCGCGTTGATGGTGGCGCCGAACATGAGCGTCGGCGTCAACGTCGTGCTGCGCCTGCTCGACACGGCCGCGCGCGCACTCGCCGAGGGCTACGACATCGAGATCGTCGAGGCGCACCACCGCCACAAGGTCGATGCGCCCAGCGGCACGGCGCTGCAGATGGGCGAGGTCGTCGCCGCTGCGCTCGGCCGCGATTTGAAGCAAAGCGCGGTCTACGGCCGCGAAGGCGTCACCGGCGAGCGCGATCCGAGCACGATCGGCTTTGCCACCTTGCGCGGCGGCGACATCGTCGGCGACCACACGGTGATGTTCTGCGGCACCGGCGAGCGCATCGAGATCGTGCACAAGAGTTCGAGCCGCGCCACCTACGCGCAAGGCGCGCTGCGCGCGGCGCGCTTTCTCGCTGACAAACCCAATGGCTTGTTCGACATGAACGACGTGTTGGGTTTGCGCTGATGGAGGGGTTCGCAACCTTCTGGAACGCCAGCGACGCCATCGGCCGCGCAGTGACGCTGTTGCTGCTGGCGATGTCGGTGTCCAGTTGGGTCACGATCCTGTGGAAGCTGTGGGTGTTGAAGCGCGCGCGCAAGGACATCGAGCGCGCCGTGCCGGCGTTCTGGGCCGCGCCGAACGTCGACGACGGCCGCAACCGCTTGGCTGCGCTCGACCGCGAGCAGGTGCTGCTGCCGCTGATCGAAGCTGCCACCGCCAAGGCCGCGGCTGGCACGCTGGAGTCGAGCGCGCACCTCGACTCGCAACTGACGCGCCGCCTACGCGACGCGCTGCACCGCGGCCTGGCGCACATGCAGTTCGGCCAGGTGCTGCTGGCGTCGATCGGCAGCACGGCGCCCTTCATCGGCCTGTTCGGCACCGTCTGGGGGATCTACCACGCGCTGGCGGCGATCGCCACGGCGGGCTCGATCACGATCGACAAGGTGGCCGGCCCGGTCGGTGAGGCGCTGATCATGACGGCCGCCGGCCTTGCGGTCGCCATCCCCGCGGTGCTGGCCTACAACCTATTCGGCAAATGGGTCGGCGCCGCAGAAGCCGAGCTCGAAGGCTTCGCGCACGACCTGCGCGAGATGCTGCTCGGCAAGAGACAAGCCTGACATGGCCTTCGGCCGCCTCGAACGCAACAGCGGCCCGGCGCCCATGAGCGACATCAACATGACGCCGCTGATCGACGTGATGCTGGTGCTGCTGGTGATCTTCATCATCACCGCGCCGCTGATGACGTCGAGCCTTAAGCTCGATCTGCCGAAGGCCGACGCCGCCACGCCGACCGCCGCGCCGACCTTCATCGCCGTGTCGATCGACAGCAGCGGCAAGCTGTTCTTCGGCGACGAAGCGCTGACGCGCGAGCAGCTGATGCAGCGCGTGACTGCAGCGGCCAAGGGGAACCCGCAGCTCGAAGTGCAGTTGCGCGCCGACCAGAAA